>JALOQD010000213.1 GCA_025453525.1 Myxococcota bacterium | reverse complement strand
CTTTCCCAACATCGAGGCCTTGCGGCGGTTCGAGTTGCTCGCCCGGGTCAACAACCTCGCGGACCTCGGGGTGCGGTCGGTGAGGATGAAGGGGGAGGGCACGGAGTTCGAACGGCTGCGCGACTACCGCCCGGGAGACGAGCCGCGCAAGGTGGACTGGAAGGCGACCCGTCGCTTTGACAAGCTCATCGTCCGCGAGATGGGACAGGAGCGAAATCAGAACATCCTGCTGCTCATCGACATGGGCCGGATGATGCGCCAGGTGTCTTTCGGGCTCACTCACTTCGACTATGCCCTCGACGCGGCGATCATTCTGGCCCATATCGCCCAAGGTCGCGGCGACAATGTCGGCGCGGTGTTCTTCTCCGACTCGATCAAGCGCTATGTGCCGCTGTGTCGCGGACGCCGCGCCGTCGACGCCATCGTGCACGCAGGATACGACCTCGAACCCGAACAGACGGCCACGAGCTACAGTCGGATGTTTCGCCATGTCAGCGCCCATGTGAACAAGCGCGCCTTACTGCTCCTGATGACGCACCTCGTTCCAGGCGAGGACAGCCGGCTCGTGCGCAGCTACATGACCGTGCTGAGCCAGAGGCACCTGCCCCTGTGCCTTTTCTTTTCAGAGCCCGAGATCGACGAAGCGCTCGCAGGTGTGCCGGCGAGCACCGAGCAAGCGTTTGCCAGGGCTGCGGCAGCGGATCTCCTTCTCGAGCGCAGGGAAGGCCTCGCCGCGTTGCGACAGGCCGGGGTGCTCGCCACGGACTCCATACCTGGACAGATGTCTGCCGTGGCCATTGGCAGTTACCTAGATATCAAGGCAAGGAATCTTCTTTGATTTAGTTGTGTTAATAATGAATTAAATTCATAAAAATTGTCGTCAATTGCATATTGAGTGGTTAGGCTTTTAAGTGGTTTTTCAAACTGTCTAGTGGAGGGTACATGAAACGATTAACCATGAGTGTGATGTTATTGGCGGCGGTCGTGTGGATGATGGGCGCCTCCTGCAGCAACAGCCCTGACGACAGTGGTACAGATACGCACCCAGGCGAAGGTGAGGGTGAAGGCGAAGGGGAAGGCGAAGGGGAAGGGGGGACGTCCTCCGTCACGCTGGTCGGCGTCGTCCGGGACTTCCTCGATACCCATCCAGATTTCGAGAAGGAAATCGTAGCTGAGCAGGGGATTGTCGAGCCTGTGCTCGGACCTGACAAGAAACCTGTTTATGCTGGTGGAGCGGGCACGGCCTCAACCCATGGGCAAGCGGCTTTCGACCAGTGGTTTCGAGATGTTCCAGGCGTCAATCAGCCGGATGAATTGTCCATTGCGCTCGTAAAAGCGCAGAATGGCGTCTTCACCTATGATAATCAGGAGTTTTTTCCGATCGACAATTTGCTGCAGGGCAACCAGGGTCGTCCCCACAATTATCATTTCACCTTTGAGCTGCATACTCAGTTTACGTATTACGGGGGCGAGGTTTTCACATTCACGGGAGACGACGATCTTTGGGTGTTCATCAACGGCAGGCTCGCCATGGACCTGGGCGGCGTGCACGGCCCCCAGTCCGACACGGCGGATCTCGACGAGCTCGCGGCCAAACTGGGGATTACCCCTGGCAACGAATACACGCTGGACTTCTTCTTTGCCGAGCGGCACACGTCCCAGTCCACCTTCCGTATCGATACGACCATCGTGGACCTGACTCCCATCAGCCTTTTGGAACTCGGGCATGAAAAGGACGACTCAGACAGTCCTCGGCCTTCCACGGGATACCCAGTTTCCTCGTATCGGTCTTTTAGCGGGTCGTTGTCTAAAGCTGCCCACAGCGTGACCCAGAAACGCGGGCAACCGTCGCTTCGGAGTGCCTGCTCGCTGTTTGTGCATTCGGCGGATTTTCTGGAGAGCGATTGCCTCTTGTTCCCGACCTGCGCTTCGCTGTAAGGTCCGGCCAGGCCCATTGCTCCTGGCTTTGCCGCGCACGCTGGCCATGAGAGCGAGAGGGGCCCGGAGGATCATGCGTTCCTTACGTCGTTTCGATGCGTTTTTCATCAGAGGATTGGCGAGCCTTTGGCCGCTCCTGTGTGCCTGTCAGGATGCCGGCGCTCTCCCGCCGATCCCCGGAGGGTTCGATCCGGCACAGCGCATTGCCTCTGGCGTCCAAGTGCGTCTGTCCGAGAAGGGGCTCGGAACTTTGTCCGATATCGTGGGCAAGGCCCTCACTTCGGCGATGCCAGACGGTCTCGAGTTCCCTATCCCGCCCCAGTGCAACGGGGACACTCGCATCTGCTGTGCCGACCCAGATCCAGGGTGCAAGGCCGCCATCGCGCTTAAAAGCTCCACGCTCAGCGCTCAAGAGCCCCGTGGCGTAAGGTTCGTTTTGCGCGCGAGTCTTCTCACGTCTTCGGCCGTGAGTCGGTTCATCCCGGTGCATGCCACCCTGCTCGGCATTGGCGTCGACTGTCATGCAGCCGTTGATACCGCTCGCTCGGGAAAAAACGATATTGGTCTCACCGGTCGACTGGTTCTCAATGTCGATCCGCAAAGCGAGCTCACGAGGGTCTCGGTGGAGGGAGCGAGCGTCATCGATTTTGACGACGGCGATTTCGAGCTCACGGGCGGCCTTGCCTGCTCGATCGCGAATCTCGTCAAGCCCCTCATTATCAACATCGTCGTGGATCAGTTGTCGTCGTCCATCTCTGGCTTGGTGGAACAGCAGCTCTGCGCAAAGTGCCCTGGAACCCGTCCATTCGAAGACGAATGCGGTTCCGAGGCCACCTCCTGCGCCAAGGGCCTGTGCATGGAAGGCGATCGTTGCCTGCAGCGGCTGGGGATCGAAGGGCGAATGGACGTCGGCTCGCTCCTGGAAGGTCTAGGGTTGAAAGCCGGTGGTGTGCTCGATCTGTCTCTTCTGGCCGGTGGCTTTGCCATGTCGAAGAACGAGGGACTGGGCCTCGGTGTGCTCGCCGGCCTTTCGCCCACGAGCGAGGCTGCGCCGACTTGCGTACCGGAGGTTGGAGCGCCGACCATTGAAAACGTCCCTCCTGACCAAGCCATACTCGGCGACGTCGAAGCTCCGGTTGAACATGATCTCCTGTTGGGGGTTCACGTCTCGGTTCTCGATCGCCTCGGATGGACGCTGTATCGGTCCGGTGCGCTGTGTCTCGATGTCGAAGAAGGGGTTCTCGATACCTCCTTGATCGGCGCCTTGCTCCCCAGCCTCGGACGGCTCCTCGATAGGCGTCCAGTGCCCGTGAAGGTGTCCCTGCGGCCCACGAAACCGCCCACCTTTGCCTTGGGCGCCAACACCTTTGATTCCCAGACCGGAGAGCTGACGGCTCCGCTTGTGGTGCTGAAGCTCGAAAACGCCAAAATAGAGCTCCAGGCCCTCGTGCATGAGCGCTTCGTTCGCATCGCGCAGGTGCACACCGATCTGACGCTGCCCCTCGGTCTGCGCGTGGACGAGCGCGGCAGGCTTCTGCCCGTGCCTGGGGACCTCAGCTCGCTGCTTTCCGAGACCAACGTTGAGCTCAGTGGTCTGCTCACCGAGCCTCCGGATGCCGTGAGTCGTTTGATCCAAAAGGCAGTGGATATCTTCTTGCCGGTGCTGACCGATTCGCTCGAAGCTTTCCAGCTTCCCACACTCGCGGGTCTCGAGCTCGTCGTGGCCCAAAAGGGGCTTAGCGCCAGCGCGGACGGGTCGTTCCTCAACGTGCATGCTCAGCTCATCCCCCAGCAGAGTCGAGATGCGCAGACTCCGACCGCGAGCTGTTCGACGATTCCGGGCAGCAAAGGGTCGAAGGGGCTCCTCATCGTCGTGGCCCTGGTGCTCCTGTGCTCCTTGCGGCGCAAACGAGGCGTCTCGGGCACGCTGGTCCTACTGTGCGCGGGGCTTGCAGCGCTTGGGGCATGCCAAAGCACGCCGCTTGGAGCAACCGACGCTCCTCGTGGGCAAGTGGGAGCAAGGGCAGGTGACCTGGCGCTATGTCGATGGCGCTCCCCCGTCGGGCTCGGCCTCTTCGAGCGGCGAGCTTCGCGGCGGGCTCCATGCCGTCGGTGTCGACGTCGGTCAGTACACCTCCCTTGTTGTGGCCGATAGCGGCGTCGTGTTCGTTGCGCACCATGACTCGACCCACGGGGCTCTGCGCCTGACCCGCGGGGCAGACACGACCAACGGTAGCTTCCTCTCCCATGAGGTGGACTCCCTGCCCAAAGGTGTGATCCAAGGAGATCGCCATGGAAAGCGGCTCGCGGCCGTGGGGCTCCATACCTCGCTCGCCTTGGACAGCCTGCGCCGCCCTGTCATTGCCTATCTCGCAACAGGTCTTAGAGGCGAGGACGGAGCCGTGCTGTCCGAGTTGCGGGTCGCGTGGGCCAAGAGCGCGGCGCCGACGTCGAGGGACGACTGGACCATCGAGGTGGTGGATTCGGCCCCCATCCCTTGCGATGGCTTCTGTCCGGCAGAACAGGTCTGCGTGCCTTTGCCCTTGGAGCAAGGCGAGACCAGGCTCCAAAGCCGCTGCTTTGCCTCAGAGACCTGCCGCATCCGCTGTGGTGAAAGCCGTGTCTGCGTGGACCTGGGCGACGGCCCGAAGTGCCGCGATGCCTTGCCCTCTTCCGCGTTTCACGCTTTGCCCTCTGGCACAGGGCTCTGGCCCAGCCTCGCGGTCGTGCCTGGAGACGAGCTCGCCATCTCCTATTTCGACGCCATTGCCGGGGATCTTCGACTCGCCCGCGGCAAACCCGGAGCCTTTTCCCTTGCGACTTTGGACAGCGAGGGAGATGTCGGGGCGTTCTCCTCGCTCGTTCGAAGCGGCGATGGCAGCCTGCGCATCGCGTATCAAGACAGGACCCACGGCAGCTTGCGGTATCGCGTGGTGGGCGGCGAGCACGACGGATTTTCGCAAGTCGTCGACAGCGGCGCCCGTCAGGGCGAGTTCCATGTGGTGGGCGCCGATGCCAAGCTGCTCGACCGCGGCGACACGATGGTTATCGCTTATCAGGATCAAACCACCACGGATCTCTTGCTCGCCGCGCAAGACCAAACCGGCGCGTGGTCTCGCACCACCCTGTCTGGGACGTCCTCGGGCGAAGGCTTTTACATCTGCGGCGCGTGGTCGTCGGACAGCGGGCTCGTCGGGCACTACGTCATGGACGCCAAGGCCGAGCCCATTGGGCGCTTCGAGATCGTCGAGGTTCCCTTAAGCGGGCTCCTTTAGCCCTTGCCGAACCATCCCTTGATGCGGGACATGACACCGCGCTCCTTGGCAGGCTCTGCTGCGGGGCTGGCGACCGGCTTTGGCGGGCTGGCCACTGCTTGGGGAGGCCTCACTGGTTCGGGTTCGGGCGCCGTGGGCTCGGAGGCAGCCTCGGCCAGCATCGACAGCTCGCCGCGCAGCGTGAGCTCGGCCGTTTGTCCCGAATCCAGGCACAGGGATGCGAGCTCTGGTTGGGAGAGCCCTGTAAACCCGAGTTGCCTGGCCAGCGCGGGGATGTCGTTTTGCAGGATGGAGAGGTTCTGCTCATTGACGGCGCGCACGATGAGCGGGGCGACAGAACGAGCCATCGCAGTGATGCGCTGGGACGGTTGCAGCGCCTCGGCCGGCATGATGATCGATCCGGCCACGGCGCTTGTGACCGTGCTTGGGATTTGATTGCGGGCGAGCATCTGCGCGCCGATGAACTCGGAAGGCGCTCCGTAGCGCGCGGTCTCGAGCACCGACCTTTGGTTGGCGTCGCCCGCGCATTGCGTCCACAACGCCATGTAGTGCTTGCCATCGACGGAGATGCAGGCCATGGCTCCGATCTCACACAGAAGCCCGGCCATGAAGGCGTCCTTGGGATCCATGCCGCCGACCTTGGTGGTGAGCAGCCGTGCAAACGTAGCGCTCAGAACGGCGGTCCCGTGGAGCTGTAGGGACAGCTCCCCCTCCTTGGGGAACGCGGCCAACATGGCCATGGCGGCCGCCATGTGATGCAGCTCCCGCATTCCGATGGCCACCACCGCGCGTTTGAGGTCTGAGATCTGTCGAGAGCGACCAAAGATGGGGCTATTGGCGATGCGCAGCACCTCTGCGGCGATGGCGGGATCGCGAGCCACGGCCTCCACCACAGGACCGAGCATGGCGTCGTCCCGTTGGGTCAGAGACATGACGTGCTGGGAGGTGGCCGGCACTGGGCACACCTCCTCGACGCGATCGAGCACCTTGGCGAGGCGAGCTTGCTCATCTTCGCCTTGCTCGATGTTGATATCAAACCACTCGGTGTCGTTTGCTTTTGTCATGGTGTGCTGGGAAATATACGGTCAATTTCGCGATTGGACCATGCCCCAAAAAAACGCGTGGGTATGGTGCGTTAGAATAGAGCCACGAAAAAGCCAAGGAGACCTGGAGCCGGGGTTCTCGAAATCGTGGCGCATCCGGTGCCGGTATTGCTCGACTGAGGCTCGCCTGCGATGGCGTTGCCTTCGCCACCATCCTCATCTTCGCCCTGATCACCGCCTTCTTCCTCTCCCTCGCCCTCTCCCTCGCCCTCTCCACCCTCTTCTCCCTCGCCTTCGCCGCCGCCACCGCTCCCACCCTCGCCCTCGCCTTCCCCCTCGCTCTCTCCCTCTCCCCAGTGGGCATCCACTTCAGAGAGCGGGTATCCAGCGAGCTCTTCGAAGGTCGTTTCGATCCATTTGCGGTAGGTCAGGACATTCACGTCCCATCCACCGCCGCTTGCGAAGCAGCGCCCCTGACCAAAAGACGTGACGCCGGTGACCACCCATTTGCCGTTTTGCTGCGAGAAGAATGGGCCCCCGGAATCGCCTTGACATGTAGAGGTCGGCGAGCCCAGCTCAAGGATCCGCGACTGCACCGTTTGCACCGTGGTTTCACCGGCGCGGTGGATGCCGGCCGTGGCGTCGTCGTCGAGGTTGCTGGCGTTTCCATCGTCGTAGGACTTTCCGTAACCGACGATCCAACCCTTGTCTCCAACCTTGACGCTCGGCGCTTCTCGTAGGTGGTAGTAGGGTTGATCTTCTGCTGGATTCTCGAGCTTTATCAGCGAAAGGTCGACGGCGTTACCCCATAAGTTGCCCTGCCATTGGGGGTGCTTGATGACTTTCGAGGCGTAGGAAAGGAAGTCCTCCGATGCCATCTGCGGCCCACCGATGACCATGAGGTCTTGCGGGTTTTTGACGTAGTTGACGTTTTGGGAGGGAAGGAAGACGCAGTGGCCGGCGGACAAGGCGATATCCGGAGCGATGAGGGTGGCTGTGCAAATGCTCATGCCGGTGAACAAGCCGACGACCCCTTTCCATTGCTCGTAGTTGGTTTCGGTTCCATTGACGATTGACTGTGGTGCAGATTCCACAGGAGCCCCGTCCTCGGCCGATGCACAGCCCTGCCAAACGGCGATGGAAAAACAGGCAGCGGTGAAGGCCAGACACGGAGACAAAACAGTTCTTGGCATTCAAACCTCCTTAGAATCGCATTGCTAAACCTACAAGTGGGCGAGAGCGGAGAATCGGTGCGTATATTTCTGAGTCGATTCTACAAAAACTCACTGCTTGACGATTCTCGGTCTGGGTGAATAAAACACTGCAAGGACTTCGAACCACCCTTGGAAATCATTGATCCATGACAGAAGAAAATGCTCCCATTCTTGAATCTCTCTATTTTGGCGTAGAGGTGACGCGCAGGTGCAATGCCCGCTGTCCCCATTGCTTCACGAGCTCAGGTGGAGCGGACTCGGCCGAGCCCAGCAAGGAGGCGCTCGTCAGCCTGATGAAGGAGTTGCCTCGACTCGGAGTTCGTCAGGTGGCCTTCTCCGGGGGCGAGCCTCTTCTGCGGCCGGATCTCGAAGAGGTGATGCAAGCCGGGCTCTGCGCTGGCATCGAGAATTTCAGCATCGTGACGAATGGATGGTTTGTCACGCCTGCGCGGGTGCGCTCGCTCCAGGCCGAGGGGCTGGCCAGCGTTCAGGTGAGCCTCGATGGCGCAGACGCCCTCGACTACTGCGAGGTGCGCGGCGGAACGACCACGGCGTTCTACCGGGCCTTGCGGGCCGTTCGGTTCTTTCGAGAGTCAGGCATCCCTGTGGACGCGTCGGCGATCGTCAGCCGAGCCAACGTCGAGAGGCTCGAAGAGCTCGCGCTCCTTTGCGATGCCGTGGGCGCTCGTTCCTTGCGGTTTTGCGCTTTCGTGCCCACGGGCCGCGCGGTCAGTGATGAAATACGGGCCCAGTACGATCTCGAGCCCGCCATGCTCGACGGGTTCTTTGAAGCCATGCGCGCCATGAATGCCCACCCCAAGGCCAGGCTGCAAGTGTACATCGACCATGGGATCGGGCCCTGGAGAGCTGACGGTTCCTTCGAATGCAAGGCAGGGACCACGGTGGCCTACCTCTCATCCGAGGGAGATCTCTACCCTTGCCCTGGCCTCATCCACGAGCCGTTCAAGGTGGGCAATATCCATGAGACCCCTTTGGCGGAGTTGCTCGTGTCCCCGGCCATGCACGCGGTGCGCAACACGCCCAAGAGCGCGATCGAGGGGCCGTGCTCGACCTGCGACAACGAGCGTTGCAGCGGAGGGTGTCGCGGAGCTGCCTATGCCCACTGCGGCAACGTGCTCGGACCAGTTTCCTACTGTCACTTCGCGCCTGAGACTGGACAAGCGCGCCTTCGAGACTAACCTGCGAACCATGAACGGAAACGGCAATACTAGGAAGTCCCCTGTCACAATCCGCGAGATGACCGTCGAGGACATCGCCACGGTGTTCGAATTGGGCGAGAAGCTCTTCACCTCGAAGGAAGTCCCCAACTTGTACCGTTCTTGGGACGACTACGAGGTCATCGGGTTGTTCTACGACGACGCAGAGCACTGCTTCGTGGCCGAGATGCACGACCGCATCGTGGGGTTCGTGCTGGGCACCACCATCACCAAGAAGCGGTCGGCATGGAAGTACGGCTACCTCGTGTGGATGGGCATCGATCCCATCGTGCAGCGCATGGGTGTCGGCGAGAGGCTGTTCGAGTGGTTCCGCGACACGATGCTCGAGAAAGGCGTGCGCATGATGCTGGTGGACACCGAGGCGGACAACACGCCTGCGATTCGCTTCTTCAAGGGCCTGGGCTTTGGCAACGACGAGAAGCACATTTATATGACTTTGAATCTGTCGGAGAAAATGAAGAAGAAGCGCAAGAAGGACGCAGCGGGTTCGGTGGTTGGTCGCCGCAGGGGGACGACATGAGCACAGTCGGCGATCCCCGCGACAAGCCGAGCAGTCGGCGTCTGCGAGAACTGATGAGGCGCATGCTCGACATCTACAGCCCCTCGGGCAAGGAGGCCGAGCTCGTCGATTACCTGCGTGGCCTGCTCAAACGCCGCGGGCTCGACGTGCTGGATCAAGCCGTGGACGAGGAGCGAGACAATCTGCTCGTAATGCCGGAGAGCGGTCGGGCCGAGCTAGCCTTCGTCGGTCACCTGGACACAGTGGCTGCCTATCATTTGGATGCCTACGGCTTCAAAGAGGAAGAAGATGTCGTCTATGGTTTGGGCGCTTCCGACATGAAGGGCGGTTGCGCGGCGATGATCGAGGCGTTTTGCGCTCTGCGCGCAGCCCAAGGGCCGCAGTTGCCCATCGCCCTGTGCCTGCTCGTCGGCGAAGAGGAAACCCAAGACGGCGCCCTGCGGCTCATCGAGGATCTCGACTGTCCGTGGGCGATTATCGGAGAACCGACTGAGTTGAGGCCCTGTCTGTCGAACTTCGGATACGTGGAGCTCTTGCTCCAGGTCGCAGGGCAGAGACGGCATGCGTCGCTGGCTTCGCGTGGGCATCATCCCATCGAGAAGCTGCTCAAGATCGCGTTGGGGTTCATGTCCTATGTCGAGGCCCACTTTCCCGAGGTCGTGTTCAACTTGCGGGATCTCCGCAGCTCCCATTGCGGGTTCGCCGTGCCCGAGCAGGCCGAGGTGGGGATCGATTTGCACCTTCCGCCGGGCACGCCGCTGGGAAAAGTGCTGCAAGACACTGAGGACGCGCTCCATGAGCTTTTTGGTAAGTACGGAGCGGCCGAGGCCTTGCTGCGGTTTCCCACCATCGACTCGGGCTATGAGCTGCCCAGCCGCGGAGCCATCGTCGACGCCTTGAGCGCGACTTACGAGGGGCTGGGCCTGAAGTTCGAGCCCGACTCGTTCCGCAGCCACTCGGACGCGAACGTCCTCTGGGAGTCTGGAGTGAGGCCGATTCTGCTCGGCCCTGGCAGCTTGGAGCAGGCCCATGCTCCAGAAGAACATGTGCGTTTCGCCGAGGTCGAGCAAGCCTGCTATATCTATTTCGAGATGGGGAAAAGGGTGAGTCGGCTCTAGGAGCTCCAAGGAGTGTGTCGATGAGTACACGTCACATTTTTTTTCAATCAATGTTCGTATTGTTTTTGTTAGCGAGCGCCTGTGCTCCGAACGACCCACCTTCGAACCCTCAAACCGGCGAGGGACTGCAAACAGATTCAGTCGATGTCGGCGGGCGCACCGATAACGGCGACGCATCGACCGAGTCAGAGGATTCAGACTCTTTGAGCGCCGGCGGGTCCATCGACGAGACCTTCGATTCGTGCCTCGACACCATGGAAGCCATCGAAGAGCCGCCATTGCCGCCGCCGCTGTCCCATTTCTACAAGCTGCAAGCGCAGGCCATGGACGCACGGCGAAAGACCTGCGGACTTCCCGGCCTGCCGGCAGTGGTCGTGCCCGAGGGACTGGTCGAGCATCTCACGACGAGAGACGAGTACGCTCGCCACGAGGCCTGTCTTCGCGGCCTCGCGGGGCTGCCGTGTGCTTCGACTGTTCTAGTCAAAGGCGAGCTCGAGGACCTCGAAAACTGCCTGTACCACGAGCCGCAATCCTTTGACGCCTTGAATCCGCCGGCGCAGTGCCTGTTTTTGTTAGACGAGTTCACCTACGATGTGCGGCGCGAGCGGTTTTCCTTGAACAACGCCTACTTTCTCCTCGAGTTCTCGATCCTCAGCAAGCTCGAGACGAGTGCCAAGGCCATGGCTGCCTTGGAGCCTCTGGGCTACCTCGACGTTTCCATCATCAACATGAGACGCGTGGTGCTTCTCTACGCCGAGCACGAGGACCATGTGGTCCTGGCGTTCAAGGGCTCTACGAATGTGTCCGACTACTTTTCGAATGCCACCTATGGGATGGTCGACAAGGCCAAGAGCGGGCTGCCAGGAAAGGTGCACGAGGGCTTTTCCAACACGCTGAACGGCGACTGGAGTGCGCTCGCGAAAATCATCGGCCAGGCCTTTGCCACTGGAAAGCCGGTGGTATTCACGGGTCACAGCTTGGGCGGCGCTCTGGCGCAGCTTTCGGCGCTCAGGATCTATTTGACGAAGGGGCTCGTCGTGCACTCGTTGTACATGTTCTCCGTGCCGCGGGTGGGCAACGAGGCTTACGCCTCTGCCTACACGGAGCTCCTTGGCGACGTTTCGTTCCGCGTCAACAACGGCATGGACATCACACCGCATGTGCCGCCTGCGGCGGGCGCTGAGGAGGCGGCGAAAGAGGCGGTGGTTTCCGTGCTCGCCGGCGGGGGATTCGGCAGCGGTGCACTTGCTGGGTTATTGGAAATGGTTCTTCTACCCTCGGACTACACCCAGGTCGGCGATGAGCTGTGGATCGACCCCCAAGGCTACCTCTTTGGGGTGCTCGATGACGATGTGGCTTCGGACACCGCCTACTGGAGCGCCTTGGAGCAGCTGTTTGACGATTGGTCCGTCACCGAGATCATCGAGGCCTTTTCACAGTTCCACGACGACGCTACCCACTTGTGCTACCAGGGCCGATTCGTCGAGCAACTTCTCTACCCTAGAGATTGAGCGCTCAAGAGAGGGGTGATCGTCTTTGGGGTCGAAGCAGGACAATCGTCCTTGGTCTGCTTTTTTATCAGTCTGTTTTCGACGTTTTCTACCACCACAAGCCCAGAGTTTGCTGGCGATGACAAACCCTCGTTGCGGCTGTGGGCACAAAAGGGAGAAATCTAAAATGAAACTTTTGGTTTATGGGTTGGCGATTTTGACTTTCATCGCAGGGGGTGGATGCGACAACTCGGACGACGAGCTTCAAAGAAATCGACCTGGGGATTCGTTCTCGGATGACATGAACGTCGATACAGGCTCCCAGACCTCGACGCAAAGCGATTCCTCGTCGGCCACTGGGACAGAGGCGTCTACAGATACAGGGGGCACGGACACACGGACGAACACGGACGAACACGGGACGGACACGGACACGGGCACGGGCACGCCGAGCGAAACAGACACCGGCAGTGTAGACACTGTTGCCGATACCGCTGGCACGGACACGGCCGTCGATACAGAAAGCGCCACGCAGGACACGCACACGGGGATCGAAGACCCCGACCTCGGGTGGAGATTGATCCCAGCGGGAGCTTTCTGGATGGGAACGCCCGGCGGAACCTGCCCTGATGGCTACCCTGTGGGCCTTTCGTGCGCCAAGGAGCCTGGCCGCTCCACCAAGGATGAAGCGCTTCACGTTGTCGCTCTTTCGTACGCTTTTGAGATGATGCAGACCGAGGTGACCCAAGCGCATTTCGAGGCGCTCATGGGCTACAACCCCTCGTATTTCGGGCCAAATGGCACTGGCGGCGACTGCGGTGGCGATTGCCCGGTGGAGAGCCTGAGCTGGCACGAGGCTCTGGCGCTGGCCAACGCGCTTTCCGAGCAGGAAGGCCTAGAGCCGTGCTTCGATTGCAAAGGGAGCGCGCCGAGCGTGCAGTGCAGCCTGAGCGCTTCGTTTGCCAAGCCGCAGGACTGCGTGGGTTATCGGCTGCCGACAGAGAGCGAGTGGGAGTACGCAGCGAGGGCCGGGACAGTGACGGCGTTCTACAACGGCCCAATGACGAATCTCTACCGCTCGCCGCTCGACCCAGCCCTCGACGAGATCGGCTGGTACGGCGGAAACTCCTCTTCGGCAACGAGCATGAATGATTGTAGCGGATGGTTCGAGGGTTCGACAACGTGCGGACCCGCGCCCGTGGCCGGCAAATTCGCCAATGCCTGGGATCTGTACGACATGAGCGGCAACGTCGAGGAGTGGACATGGGATGGGTACAAGGTTTATTCGGCGGGTACACTCCTCGAGCCGCTCGTGGATCCCATTGGTCCTGTCTCGGCGCCTACGCGCGCCATTCGAGGGGGCGACTGGAGCTCGTATGCTGTTTACGCACGCTGCGGTTATCGCAACGCCAGGGTCCCTGGCACAAGAGCCAACACCCTGGGCCTGCGCCTCGTGAGGTCCGTCTTCTAGAAGCCTATCCGGTTGGCCGGATTCTTTTGGGGTTGACAAAAAAGCTAGAGACGATTCATCAAGTTGTTCTTCCGTTCGGTTCGATTTCTCGCGATAATCCTCAACGGTGGTCGCTTTGGGTGGAAGTCACTTTTTAGACATCCGGACCCCTGGTCTGGGACGAGACTTCCAACGAGCGAAACGCAGAGCCTTTGTCGCAGCCACTGCGAGAACTGGGAGCGGTCCAAGATGAATCGATTGGCTTTTTTGTTGGCACTTTCGACCGTTGCTTGGGTGTTTGGATGTGCCCGAGTCGACACAGACATGGATGGACTCAGGGAAAACGATTCTGCATCGATTGATGTTGACGTTGAGAGTGGATCGGAGGGGGGCACGGACACGGCGGGCACGGAGGGGGGCACGGACACACGGAC
>JALOQD010000473.1 GCA_025453525.1 Myxococcota bacterium | reverse complement strand
CTCATCCCGCGCAACCACCGGGTCGAGGCGGCGCTGGATGCCGCGGTCACCGGCGACCTTGGCCCCCTCGATGGGCTGTTGGCGATGCTGGCCAATCCCTGGCAGGCCGGTCCCGCGACCGCCCCTTATCAGCGTCCGCCCGAACCCCACGAGGTGGTGCGCCAGACCTTTTGCGGTACATGAGCGGCGATCATTTGGCCACTGGTTTCG
This sequence comes from Myxococcota bacterium, assembly GCA_025453525.1. GTDB lineage: Bacteria > Myxococcota_A > Polyangia > JAAYKL01 > JAAYKL01 > JALOQD01. The sequence goes on along the minus strand of JALOQD010000473.1, from coordinate 2,662 downwards.
ACGATCATTACTGGAAAACACGTTACCTGGTCGAAGTGGCTTTGCGGACACCATGGCTTCGGTTCTGAGATGCTATGTGCCGGATTCCAATAGGACAGTAGAGCTCTGTTCCACGAGCGCTTGTCTGGTGCAGCGCCTCAGGAGTAGCCCTGTAGTTCAGCGGCCAGCGCACGCACACCAATGCCCTCGATTGTCTCGGAGACCGGGTAGCGGTCGTCCCCGGCATGAACCACGAAGGCGCGTGCCGGTTGGATATCGGCACAAGCATGATGGAAGCCGCGCTCGACCCGTGCAGACAACGCCCGTTTGATCTCGATCGCCCAGACGGAGCCGTCATTGTGCTGCAGAACAAGGTCGATCTCGGCACCCGCCGCGGTGCGATAGAAGAAAGCGGATGAGCGCCATGGCAGCACCGAAAGCAGCGTCTCGAGAACATACCCCTCCCAGCTCATGCCGATCACCGGATGACCGGCGAGCTGGGCAAGGGTCTCGATGCCGAGCAGCGCGTGCACGAGACCGCTGTCGCGGACATACACCTTTGGGGACTTCACCAGGCGTTTGCCGACGTTGGCATGAAAGGGCGGGAGCCGACGCACCAGCAGGAGATCGGACAGCAGGTCGATGTAGCGGGTGACGGACTGGGTGCTCACCTCCAACGCACGGCCGATGTCGGAAGCATTGAGCGTTGTGGCTTGGCGATGGGCCAGCATGGTCCACAGCCGCTCGAGCGTCGTGGCCGGGATGCGTGGACCGAACATGGGCACGTCACGTTCCAGGTAGGTCCGGATGAAGTCCTTGCGCAGGGCGAGGCTGTCCTCGTCGCTCTCGGCCAGGTAGCTGTCCGGAAACCCTCCTCGCAACCACAGGCGCTCCCGCGCCGAGCGGTCATCGTCGATTTCCAGGGCGGACAAGGGGGCGAGATCGATGTAGGCGATGCGACCGGCAAGGCTTTCGCCGGACGTGCGCATCAAGTCGATCGATGCGGATCCCAATATCAGAAACCGGCCCTTGCCTTTCCCCTTGCGCCGGCCCCTGTCGATGACGCCGCGTAAAGCTGGAAAGAGCTCCGGCATCCGATGAATCTCATCGAGGATAATGAGCCGATCTTCGAAGTTATCGAGGAATAAAACGGGATTGACAAGACGGTTGCGGTCATCGCGATCCTCCAGATCGAGATACAGCGAGTCGCGCGTTTGGCCGATCTCGAGGGCTAGCGTAGTCTTGCCGACCTGACGGGGGCCGATTAAGGCAACCGCGGCTTGACGCCCAAGGGCGTGCTGGACTTGCGGGAAGACGAGTCTAGGAATCATTCCTGCAAATTATCCAGATAGTGGAAAATTTGCAAGGTCAGAGTAGTGGGTTAGCCAGCGTGTCGCCGGAACCCTGCGCCCAAGCGGGCTAGAGCGAGGATTGGCCCGATATCGAGCGTCACCCTAGGCCCACTTAAAGACGGTCGCAAGTTGGTCGTTATCAGCGCCGACAAGTTACCTGTAGTAAAGGATTAAGGGGGTGGACGGTTAGCTCCTCCTGCCACAATATGTAGTGATGGACCCCAATGACCAACTTGCGCCCCCACCCCCGACCCTCCTGGCAGGACGCGACTATCCGCGGACCTATCGTGAATTTGCCGCGCGGTTTCCCGACGAGGAAGCCTGCTCCCAGTTCCTGGAAGCCTTGCGGTGGCCGCAGGGCTTCATCTGTCCTGCCTGTGGGGTAGTCGGTACGCCGTGGCGCGACACTCGCGGGCGCTTGGTATGCCCCACCTGTCGCCATCAGACGACCGTGACGGCCGGCACGATCCTGGAGAAGACCCGTACCCCGCTGACCACCTGGTTCGAAGCGGCCTGGCATGTGACGACGACCAAGAATGGCTTCTCGGCCAAGAGCCTGGAACGGACCCTCGGTACGCGGTATCGCGTCGCTTGGAGTCTGTTGCAACGCTTTCGGGTCGCGATGGTGCGCGCCGAACGCGCACCTCTGTCGGGTACCGTCGAAGTGGATGAGGCGCTGGTCGGGGGCGTGAAACATGATGGCAAACGGGGGCGTGGTGCAAAAAAAGCGATTGTTCTGATCGGGTTAGAAATCAAGCAGCCCAAGGGCTATGGTCGGGTCAGGATGCGCCAGGTCGCCGACGCCTCGGCCGCCAGTCTGCGTCCTTTCGTGTGCGATACGGTGGCACCAGGATCCCACGTCCATACCGATGGCTGGAGCGGTTACAGCCGGTTAGCCCAAAGCGGCTACGTCCATGAGCGGACCATCATGAATACCTCCGGCGATCCGGCACATGTGGCCATGCCCGGTGTTCATCGCGTTGCCAGCTTGCTCAAGCGCTGGATTCTGGGAACCCACCAAGGCTCGGTGTCAGATGAGCACTTGCAGGCTTATCTGGAAGAATTCACTTTCCGCTTTAATCGCCGTACCTCCCGCAGTCGGGGGCTCGTCTTTTTTCGCTTACTGGAGCAGATCGCCGTGACAAACCAGATACCCGAGCAGAATATCATCCATGGCTATGACTGGCCGAAACACAAGATGTAGGGCAGGAGGAGCTAACCGCCCACCCCCTTTGAAATATAAAAAGTTGGTGGTGGTTGCGCCGCAGGCGTCCTCAAGTTGCGGGCGGGCTCGCGCGGCGGAGTGGGGATAACGGGTGCATGAGTGGGGG
>JALOQD010000212.1 GCA_025453525.1 Myxococcota bacterium | reverse complement strand
CGATGCGCTCGTTTGCTGTGCTCAGATAGGGCTCCCCGGCGTCGGCGCGGCAGATCTGTGCAGCGGTGAACAGATCGTTGCAAAGGACGAAGCCGAGCCGGGTGCTCATGAGCTCGAGGTGTCTAAACCATCCCTCCAAGTCGATGCGAGCCCCCTCGTGGACGAACTGCTCCACCGCGAGGTTCAAGCGCTGCCTGGCGCCGCTGTTCATCTTGCTCCGTAGGGAATCGGCGAGCCGTCGCACCGCGGAGCTCTCACGGGCGGCCGCCGGTAGCTGGAGCGGATCCACGGTACCGATGGCCGCTAGGAGTAAGGTCTCGAGCCCCTGGCGCGAGGGTGCTAGCCAGCGCACATAGTGGCGATTTGGATAATAGAAGAGATGCCGAGCCAGGAGGAAAATGAGCTGTGCCTGGTTGTAGCTTCGCAGCGCCCCTTCTGGACAGATAGAGGCGCGCGGTTCTGTGTGCGCGTAGGAAAGGCCGCCAGTATCGCCTTCTTGCAAGTACAGCTCCACGGACTCGTCGATTCCCAGAACATCGACGATGCGGTGAAAAAGCGACGCGACAGGAGCGTCTTTGCGGGTCTTGCTGCGTTGCGAAGGGCTCATGCCATAGGCGCGAGGAGGTTTGGAGGCGCGCGACAGAGCGCTCGGAGAGACAGCCTCGAGCACCCTTACGATGGGCTCGAACGCGGTGCCGTCGCCGAGCATCTGCGGCCACCTTTCTCTTTCGAGGCGTTTCGACAAGAGGTCGAACACGCGGCTCCGGCCAGCATCGAATGACTCTCGTTGTCTAGCATCGGCGCGCTCGAGGAATACGAGGGGCGCGCTCGCGCAGATGCATTCATCTATTCGGCCCGCTTCTTGGTAGGCAGACCAGAGCATCTCGTAGGCTTCTATGTCATGGGGATCGTCGCAGATGAGCCAGCGCAGTTGTTCCTCTGCACCGCACAGATTTGCAGGCGAAGTGGCGTACTGCTGGGCCAACTTGCGACGCAGCATCGGATCATCGGGCGCAAGCTGCACGCTCTGCTCGAAGGCTTCGATGCACTTGACGCGGTTCTCCAGGCGGGCTTGGTAGAGTTCGCCGAGGACCTGCCACAGGTTGGAGGCGAGCAGCGGTTCGGTCGAGGGGTCGATTCGGTTCAGCATCCCAGTGTAGACGCGCTCCAAACCGGCCCAGTCCTTGCGCTTGGTGAGAATCTCCTCGAGATGCTCGAACGCTCTAGGCATCATGGGGCTCGCGTCCAGGGCCTTTTCCAAGAAGTCTTGGGCGCGGCGGCGGTTGCGGGCCTTGTCCAGCAAGGTGCACGCAAGGTCGTACAAGACCTCGGCGCGTTCCTCAGGCGTGGCAGATAGGACAGCGAGGCGCTCCATGGTCGCCTCATATTCGGTCCAGTTTCGAGATGCACGGAGTAGAAGGGCCAGCTTGTGCAGGACCCCTCGGTCCATGGAAAGAATCTCGAGCGCCTTGCGGTATGTGGCCACTGCCGCGGCGCTTTCGCGAAGGGACTCGTAAACATCGGCGAGCTCGAGCAGCAGCTTGCGACGCTCTTCCGGCTCGTCGACAATCTCGCAGAGCTTGAGCAGATACTCCGCGGTTCGCACCTTGTCTCCCCGCTGCTTGGCAGAGGCGACGATCGCATCTAGGGCATCGCGGTAACGCGGATCGAGCTCCACGGCCTTGGCGAAGAAGCCTTCGGCCTTTCTCAGGTCGTTCGGGGCAAGGCGCTTCTGACAGACACCGGCGCGGAAGTAGGCGAGCGCAAGGCTCTGGGCTCCGCGGCTGTGCCTCCTGTCGGTGATGGCGGTGGTGTAAAGACGCAGCGCTCGATCCCAATGCTGCGCCGCGAAACGCGCAGAGGCTAGGGCCAGCAGGCTGTCGGTGTCGCGGGAGTCGATGTCGAAAGAGGCCTGGAGAGCCTCGAGTGCGGCTTTCTCATCGTGTCTTCGTTCGCATGCGCAAGCGAGTCTTTTGTACCAGTCTCGAAGAATTGCACCTGAGGCTAGCCCAGAATGCACTAACTGGCGCAAGGACTTCTCGAACTCCTCGTGATCCCCGCGGAGCTCGTAGACATCCAGCAGGCGGTTGGTGGCATCGTGATTGGTGGGACACAAGGACCGGGCCTTTTCAAAGCAGGCAGTGGCTCCTTGGTCATCGTTGAGCTGCGTCTTGAGCACATCCCCGAGGCGCACAAGGCGTGCCGAGCGCAGGTCGTCTGCTGCCGGGCATTCGATAAGACGATTCAACAGCTCTACGACCTTTGGCCAGCTCTCGCTTTTTTCCTCTATCGCGATCAAGGACTCCAGGTAGGCGGGTTCTTGTGGCGAAAGCTCCAAGGCCGTTTCGAAGTATTCCGCTGCTCGCGCGTATTCGTTGAGTCGGTCGGCGCAAATTCGACCGATGCGCGCCAGCACCTCGGCTCGGCGTGGCGGCTCTCGGGTTAAGGTTGCAAGGCGGATGAGCGCTTCCACAGCCAATCCGAGCTTGCCACCGTGCTCGTGGGTCGAGGCGAGGCACGACAATAGGTCCGCGTCTTCGACGTCGATGTTCCCGAGCTCCCCAAACACCTCGCCGGCTTTGGATAGATCCTTGAGGTGATGCAGATACAAACGGCTGAGCTCTCTTAATAGCTCGAGCCTGCGATGCTCTGTGCGCGCCGTGAGAACCAATCGCTCCAGCACTCGCGACAGGTCTTCGTGCCGGCCATTGCGCCTGTAGGTCTCGGCCAGGGCGCGCAGCGCGGGCTCGTTGCGAGGTTCCATCTCCAAAACCTGTTCATAGGCAGTCGCAGCGCGGTCCGAATCGTGAATTTCGGTCGTGAGGATCTCCGCGATGCGCAGGAGCAACCACACCTGCAGCGGCTGCGAGGTCACTCGGCCGAGCCTGGCCTGCAGCGTGTCGACCACCGCGTCGTAGTGACCCAGATGAATGTAGATGCGTTCGAGCAGGAGCAGGGCTACCTCGCTGTTGGGATCCGAGTCCAAGGCGCTTCGGCAATGATCGACGGCAGACGACATCCGTTCGGGCTGGTTGGCGTAGAGCTCGGCCAAGCGCAGGTGCAAGGCGGCGAGCTCAGTCGGAGCGTTGGTCAGTCGAAGGCGCGAAGTGACGGCGCGCTCGATGAGGAGCTCGTGGGCCTCGTCTGGGCAGAGGCGTTGCAATGCCGTGCTGGCCCAGCGTGACGTGGGGTCGAGCTCGATGCACGAAGTGTAAGCCACGATGGCATTGGGCACGTCTTGCAACTGGACCTCGAGCACCTTGCCCAAGTCCATGAGCACCTCGGCCTTGCGATTCGGGTCGTCTTCACGGGCTGCTGCCTCGGAGAGGGCCTCGGCGAGATCACTGTGGTGACCGAGGAGGCGCTGAACCTCAGCGAGCAGTTGCCATGTGCTCACTTCGTCGGGCTCGAACAGAAGGGAGCTGCGCAAGAGGGGGATCGCGGCCTCGGCGGACTGCAGGTGACGAACGTACCATAGACCAATCAAGCGACACAGTCCGCCCTTGGCTTTGGGATTGGACTCGGGAAGGAGCCCGAGGGTCTCGACGCAGGTGCTCAGGAGATCATCCCAGCATTCATAGGTCGTCGCCATTCGCGCGACCTGTCGCCCCAGTTCGTCGTCGGCATAGTTCGCCTCGGCGAGCATCTGCATCACGCCGTCCATCGCCCTTTTGGGCTCGCACATCACATGTTCCAGGACATCGATGAGGGCGAGTTGCCGCTGCCTGCGCACTTGCGGGCTCGGGGCCCTTGCGATGCGCTCCCGGTGCAGGCTGTGGAGCTTCTCGAACGCTCTTTCGGCTTCGAGCATGGAGCATAGCGCCGAGAAGAGAGCTTCGTCTTCGGGCACGAGCTGCAAGAGGGCCGTTAGGAACTGCTTGGCAGGCTCCCCCTCTCCGCGCCTGTGCATAGCCACGGCATGCGTGGCCAGGCGATCGATGAATTCCACGGGGAGCGTGGAAGAATTGAGGCGTGGAAGGATGGCGCAAAGCTCGGCGATGCGCCCGCGGTCGAGACATGCGTGTATCGACGAAGCGAGCGATGAGGCCGATCCTGGGCTGTGTGGGTTTCTGAGCAGCGCTTGGCCAAAGCAGGTCACGGCATGCTGGGGAAGGTCGAGGCGGTCGAGGTAGTAGGTCCCCATCACGCGGAACAGATCGGATTGCTTCGTGCGGTCCTCGCTCGTCACTGCGCCGCGGGAGAGCTGTGTCATGACGTCGCCCCACGTTCCAGTGAGTGAGGCGAGGCGCGCCAGGCGCCGTATGAGCCCCGGGTCTGGGCCTTCGTCGATGATGGCGCGCAGGGAGATAGCCAGGGCATTGCTCCGTTTTCCGAGTTGGTGTTCGTAAACGTCGGCGATGGCCTCGAGAACAGGCAACCGTTGCGCCGGGGTGGTCAAATGGGCAAGGTAGGCCTCGCACGCTTCGAGCACCTCGAGCCATTGACCCCGCCTTGTACGCAGAGCGACAAGGCGGGAAAAGGCGCGCTCGCAAGTGGGCAACAGGTCGAGGACCCTCTGGTAAGTGGCGATGGCGCGCTCGAGGTCTCCTGCTTGCGCCTCGAGCGTTCTAGCCAACTCCAACAGGTACGCGACTCGGCCTTCCTTGTCGGTGACCGCTGCGCGGCTTTCCAGGATCGTGATGAGCTCACTCCAAAGACCCTTCTGGCCATAAAGACGGTTGAGGTTTTCGAGATCGCCGTCGAGCTCTGTGGGGAGCTCCGCTTGCGGCGCAATGAGAACTCCGAGGGACGCGTCCGTTTCCCGCAGACCGGCGGCGATGAGCTCGCTGACCTCATCCTCTTCGAACGTTAGGACCGCCTGCCCTGGCGGAAGTCCGTCGCCGGAATGCTCCACTGTGCTGCAGGTGCGCTGATTGAACGAAGCGAACAGGTCCGCCTCAGCGGACTCGAAGTCCACGTCGAACCCCTCCGCGCTCTCATCGGACGGACTGAGCAAAGGAGTCACGCTAATAGAAGGAGCGCTGTCGTCCTTTGGATCCTTGGCCACTTAAAACACTCCTGTGCCGGCAAAAGGTCTCCCAGCCATGGTCGCCCTTTGAGTGGCCGGTCACCTCATTAGTCTAAGCTGCGGTGGCCTCGTCCGCACTGGGCGTTGGAACGGGAACGCCATAAAACTCCTCGATAGCGTCGATAATTTCTCTCTGACTGGCGAGCAAGGGGCGCACCGAAATACCAGTGAACTCCCGGAGCCTGCTCAGGGTCGGTTCGCATTGAGGGTGCCGCACGGCTACATACAGGGTTCTTCGGCCGTTGAGCTCGATTTTGAGGTGAACCGGTATGACGAGGAGCTCCAGCGCCAGGCCGGCGGGCACGTAGGTCAATATGCCGTCGGAAATGTCCAGGAGCTGGAGATCGACCAGGGGGATGGAGCTCCTGCGGCTGAGTCGGAGGAGTTGCTTGGCTTCGATGGCGTCGATGGTTCGTTCCATGGATGGGTTCACCTCCACTGATCGACGCCTATGCAAGATCCGTGTCATGTTCAAAAAAGGCGGAATGGGCGCAAAATGGGGTGTTTGAGCATGGGTACGAGGATCAAAGTGTCACGTCGTCGTGACAGGACCCTATGACGGTGTACCGACAATGGGACAGTGGCGTGTGGGGTCGATGACCTGGCAGGAGGGGTTCTCGGCTGTTGCTCGCGGGTCCATGTCTGGGTCGTTTGCACGGTTCGGCCTTTCTAGGGGAGTGAGCGCCAATGGGCGGAGAGACTGGCCTTTTTCATGCGCAGGTACATTTTTAGTTGAGTTTCCAGCGCGATTGCATACATTCCCGCCCCGGCTTGGGGCTGATATTCACGGGAGGGCAACATGCTCAAACGCAGACAAGAGAACTCATGGCACCTTTGTATCCTTTGGCTCGCCGTTGCGTGCGTCGGATGCGGAGCAAGCGGCTTATCGCGCTCAGTGACGAACGAGGCGTCGACCTTTCTTTTGCAAAGGGTGGACTTCTACGAGAGTGACGCGGATGAACAGCAGTTCGCCCAGCAGCGGCTGGCCAGCGAAAAGCTCGTCAATACCTTCATGGGCGCGCTGTCCAAGAAGAACCATCCGAAGTTTCGCCACGACCCGCGGCTCGACGCCGTGGCCCATCTGTATGCGAGGGCGTTTGGGCACAAAGGCTCCGTCCCGTCGCGCAATCTGATTCAGTGGGCGATGTGGAAGATGGGAGTGCCTGGGAGGATCAGCGACACGGACATCCTTTGGGTGATCAACTATAACCCGCATGAGGTTCTTTCGGTCCGATTGCGCACTTACGCCATGGGCTTCGAGGCCAAGGGAGACAAATATAAATTTGGTCTGTCGCGGGTGGAAACCTCGCCAGGTAAGTGGGCGCAAGCGGCTATCGTGGTCGAGGATATGGTGACAGTTCACGACCTGCCCAAGAAAGTGCAGCCCGGTGGCAAGTGGGTGTTGCGAGGCAAGATCAATTCGAAGCACTCAGGCGCGACGCTGAGCATACAGTTGCCCCAAAACAACCGCGTCCACTTGAGGCTGAAGGCAAATGAAAGGGGGCAGTTTCTTGTAGAGTTGCCGATGATCGAGCAACCTGGCCGTTATCTCGTTGAGATGTCCGTGGACCGCAACCCAGGGTACGACGACACTGCGTTTTTATTGCCGATTTACGTGGGCGTCGACGAACCAGCGGAGCCAGAGCCCCATATCGTCCATCCCGGGGCGAATCCTTCCAGCCTCGAAGGTTGGCCAGCGGTGATCATGGCGGCCTACAATGAATCCCGAGCTGATGTCGGGATTGCTCCGCTCCAACAAGATGACAAATTGACCGCGTACGCGCAGGCCGAGGCCGAGAGGTTCGCAAAGGCGATCTACAAGCCATGGTCCCCGTTGGGCCTCTTCATGCACCGGCAAGGAGCGACTCTCGCAAATTCGATTCGGTACTTCAGTCTCACAGACAATGCCAAGGACATGGCTTACTCTGCGCTCAATAGCGTTCATTACGGCGGCCTTCTTCTCGACCGAAAAATGACGATGTGCGGCCTTGGTGTCGCACCTCTCAAAGATGACAAAAGCGGCAGGGTAGTGGTGGTGCAGGTGATCGCCGAGCCAGACACACCGCCTCTGGAGCCCACGACCGCGCTCACCCATTTTCCGGCCCCAGCGTCCAAATATTCTAGTGACAAGACGACAGGCGCTGTTGAGCCTTGGGCCGACCAAGCCGAGGCGCTTGCTCGAGAGCTCGCCGCGACGGTCAAGTCCAAGGTGAGTTACGACCCAGCGCTGTCTCCGCTTGCCGAATACGTGGCACGACGTGGAAGGGTGGAAGACTATATGGGGCTATGGATGCTTTCTTGGGCCGGACGATATGGCCAGGTCAAGCTCGCCGTTTCCCGCGATGCGTCTGTGGAACAGTCCAATGAGTGGTTTAAATTGCAGGCGACCCATGCCATCAAAAACGATGGGGAAGGAGGGCAAAAGCAGTACCTTCTCGGACTTTTCCCCATGAAAGGTGCAGGCGGCCGAGCAGTGGTCGGCACTGTTCTGATCGAGCAGGCGATCGAGCTCGAGACCTTCCCCAAACGGGTGCGAGCCGGGCAGCCCATCTCGTTCTCCGGTCGGCTCCTGAGCGAGCCACAGTCCCCGAGACTCTATCTCGATCGCCTTGGCTCGGAAATCCTATCCCGTGATCTCCCTGTCGACAGCAACGGCCGATTCAATATTGAAGTCCCAGCTCCAGCAGAGCCTGGGTTGCACCTGCTCGAGGTAGCACAGCGGCCCATGGGGGTCGATGAAGACGATTTTGTCGTCTATACCTGGAATGATCCTGTTCTGCTCTTGCCCATCTACGTGGATGCTGAAGAACCGGTTCGCCTTTCGGAACTGCCGGTTAAGTGGCGCCGCCCTGGGCCGGATCCGGCCGCTTGGCCAGACCAAATTCTCGAGCGATACAATGAAGAGCGGACGCGTCTCGGGCTGAAGCGGTTGAATCGGATTCCCATCATGGATGCATTCATTGCGACGCGTCTTTACCGGGAGCAATACACCTACGATGTTCCCTCCCTGTTTCGAGTTGCCCAGCAGGCGTGTGACGAGGGTCTCGCGGTTCCCGTGAGCGGGGGTCCGCTGGTGGCACTCGACTGGCCCATGCGCATCGATTTTGCCCGTCTCATCCCGTCTCAGCGATTGTCGTGGTTCAGTCCGGACATCACGGCGATGGCCTTTGCGGTCAATAGCGACGGCAGCCAGATCGAGCGGGTCGTGCTAGCGCCCAATGTGCCGTCCAAGCTTGTTGTCAAGAACAAGGCGGCTGCGTTTCAGAAGCTCGACATGCTGGATGATCGTTTGTTTGTTGGAAACCGATTCGCCCTAGAAGCAGCCAAGGCAAAGAAGAGCGATCTGCTCGAGTGCTATCGGAAGGATCTCGAAAGCTATGACGACCTCGAGGGCGAGGTGACTTTTGAGCTCGTTCTCAGTGGCAACGCGAAAATCATCGGGATTCGGCCGACGCTTTCAACGCTGGACAACGAAGATGTGGAACAGTGCATGGTCGAGGCCATGATGGGCGTGTCTGTTGCTGGGCACGTGACAGCGCGGCTCGTACTCAGCTCGGTGACCGTAAAGCTTTCTAGAGGTCCTGAGAAGAACGGCAAACGCGTCGGTCAGATCCGCTTCGAGTAGGGTTTAGCCTTCGAGCCCGCGCGCCTTTAGCCCCAGGCGGTCGCACAACTCCTGCAAATCCGCGGGAAGGTCGGCTCGGAGTACGAGCGGCTCGTCGCCTGCGAGCTCGAGCCTGTAGGCGTGGAGTGCGTGGCGGGGTAAAAGCTCGCAGGGGGGAGCTCGATAGAACGGCTCTCCGACGAGGGGGTGCCCCAGGTGGGAGAGGTGGATTCTTATCTGGTGCGTGCGTCCTGTGCGCAACTCGACGCGAACGAGACTGAACCCAAAGGCGCGACAGAGGGTCGTCACGGCGCTGGCACACGGCTTTCCCTCGGGCGTCACTCCCAATCTTCGCGCGCTGACGTGGCCGATCGGGGCCTCGACGATTTTGGAATCAAAAGTTGGCTCACCATGGCAGACGGCCGCGTAGAGCTTGCGGCCTTTGGGCCAGCGCAATCTTTGGGCGACGACGCTCACCAGGGATTTGCGTGTCACGAAGACGTTGAGACCGCTGGTGTCGGCGTCGAGTTGGTGCACGGCCCAGACCATGCGCCGCTCCCGCTCTGAGAGGTGCCATTGCAGGCAGTTGGGATCTGTGAGGTCTCGTCCAGAAGTGGGAAGGCCCCCGGGCTTATCGACGACGATGAGACCGTCTCTCTCATGGACGATGCGGGATTCTAGCTCGGCAAAGGACAATGGGGGCATGGGCGCTGCTTTTTAACTTTCGGTCAGACGTTGCCGAAGATTCGCTCCAGCATCACCTGCTGGGCAAAGGACGCGCCTGTAAAGGCAAAGGCCTCGTAGATATCGTCGATCCAGATGCGACGAGAGGGAATGCAGGTCGTGAGCTTGCCTTCGACGAGGGGGAGCTCGATGGACACCTCGTAGGTCGCCTCGCCCGTTTCCATGACCGCGCGGCGCAGGCGGATGCCCGAAGGGCTGATCTCGCAGGCTCGTCCGGTTACGGCTGTCTGTCCCATGTGCTTGGTGATGCACAGGTCTACGGCCATGCGCTCGGCACGGCGTCTGTCGTTCATCGAATACCTCTCTTTTTGGCCAGTGTGGGGCCTTTGGATACAGTGTATTACACCCGTCCCTGAGAGAGAAAAAAAAACCTCTGCCCCTGCCATTTCACAAGGCTCTGGGACACTCGCTCTTGTCTCAACATGCCGGCGAAGAACCTGGGCA
>JALOQD010000472.1 GCA_025453525.1 Myxococcota bacterium | reverse complement strand
GGAGAGTGCGTGACTGTTCTGGAAAGCTGTCCCAAGGGCTACGCCTCGAGCCACCTCGAGTGCAGCTCTTTCGTCGAGAAATGCTGCGCCCCACCGATCTGTCCGTGGAGCTGTAAATCGTACAACGGTGACAAGACCTGCTCGGCTGACCTCAAAAAACCAACCGCGATTCGCAACGACCAGTACGCATGCCCGGTCAAGGGCGAAATCTGCTGCCAACCCATGAACGCCGAAGAGGGGATCGCCGAGCCCTGCGCGGATCAAAGCCGCATGATGTGTCGGGAGACGTGCGAGAGCTACGAGAAAGCGAATGAAAACTACTACTGCCCGGCAGCCAACCGGGCCTGCTGCGAGGATGTTCGACCAAAGTGCATCGACGATCTCGGCGGGCAGTGCGTTGTCCCGCTCATCGGCTGTTCAGATGGCATGGAGAAAAGCACCCGAGGGATTTGCCTCGGCGCGCAGACCATGGATTGCTGCGTCGACGCCTCACCTCTCAATCAGTGCGCGCAACAAGGTGGCACCTGCGTGGACATCGGAAAGATGTGCCCGCTGCTCACCAAGATGGACCTCTCGACCTGGTGCGGAAACCTCTCAGACATCTGCTGCCTGCCCCTCCTTTAGAGTTTATTTTCTTTAATCGTTTGGTTTCTTTTCATCTGCACACCCTGTGCCATTGCCCGATAGTCCACCGATGTTTACGTTAAAAATGCAAGCGCCGCGGTAACTATACTGCGAGTGCGCTCGCCGCGAGTGCAGCATGTCGATGCACTCGCAAAAGAGCCGGGCAGCCTGGTTCTTTGAAAGGAGAGGCTCGAATGGGTTCGTTGCCGTCGATGCGTCCACGGCGGTTGTGGGCAGTGGGACTCTGTCTCGGAGCGGCGATGCTGCTGGTAGCTTCCCTGGTCTTTGCTCTTCCCCAAAGTGCCGTCAGGTCGAATGCTGAGCGCGACGACGCTTTTTTTATGCGGTTTAGCGAGCCAAGCGTCTTCTTCCTCGTCCCGCCGAAGTCGTTCGCTCACCTCCAAAGAGGCCAGACGATCGAAGAGATTCTCGCAAAATCCAAAACCGAAACCCTCGGTTATCAAGATGGCCGCGGCGAAGGGAGCTTTAGCATAACGATCGCACCGCAACGCATGTTTCGACTCAACTTCGACGCCGCCGCGTTCACACTGACTGTTCATCCGGCAGAGGGGCAGTCGATCATCTTCAAGCTCGGTGCGTTCGTCATGGCACAACCCCAGATTCGCGTGTGGCTCTCTGGGAGCACCGTGACCGCGGTTGTCGCTGACCCCTCGAGGCGCATCTTGCTTCGCTTCACGGCGCCGACCAAGGTGACTAATCCATCGAGCGATGTGAGCGTCATCGCCTATCTCGAGGCAGAGCGCAGCCCGGTTTCAAAGGACGCCATGCTGAGCGAATCCGAGGCGCAGATGCTCTACCGAAGTCTCGTGAACCTGCCGCCCCTTGCCACGCTCGACAAGCCGGATGCCGAACAGGTCGCGCTCGAAGCCGCCATGCGGGCCTTTTCCGCCATGCTCCACACCCAGGTGGCCGATGAAGCGCAGTATCTCAAGGCGCGAAACGCCGGGCTCGACCCCACCGAGTGGATTCTCAAGGACTTCCTGCGGGCCTACATCGTCGCCTTGCACGCCATGCTCGAAGCCGTGAATCTCGCGGCCACCGAGCTATCCCCGAACCAGCGAAACGAGCTCATGACACGGGCGCGGCTCTTGGCCTCGGCGCTGCTCATGCGACCGTACATGGCCCTCAGCGACGAACGCAGCCTAGAGGTGATCGACCGAATCATCGCCGCTCCCTCTCCCCAGAGGCTCGCGGATCTTCGGTCCCTCATCGACCGCCACGAGCTACGAGCCGAGTTCACGTCCCTGTGGAATCAGCTCAGTCAGCACCTCCCGATCTCGCCTCAGAAGTGAGACGAAGGGCCTGTGGCCCTCTCAAAAATTCGCGTCAATCTTCCCTGTGACAACCTAGCCCCCTCAAATCGGACGGCCGACAGGTTGGTTTCACCGCGGAGGAAGACATGACGAACGGCAGCGGATCGAAGGCCACCTACGAAATGCTGTGGGATTGCCACTTCTGCGACACCAAGAAGCTCCTGGGCCTAACCCATCGCTTCTGCCCCACATGCGGAGCGCCGCAGGACGCCTCGTGGCGCTACTATCCATCCGACGCCGAAAAGGTGAAGGTGGAGAACCACGTCTTCACCGGCGCAGACCGAAAGTGTCCAGCCTGCGCCAATCCCACGAGCGCGAAGGCCAAGTGCTGCTCGAACTGCGGCTCGCCGCTCGAAGAGGGGGCGGCCGTGGCCCAACGCCAGGACAAACTCGTCGCAGTGGGAAAGAGTTTCGAAGGAGAGAGCGAAAAAGCGGCCAAAAACGAGAAGCTCGGCGCCCTTTCCAGCGCGACGGCACCTGGTTCTCCGGCCTTTGCGAAAGCCGTCGCAGCCGCCCCGTCGGCCATGACCAAGCTCCTCATCTACGGCCTACTGGGCGTGTTCGCGGTGGTCATCGTCATTGGTGCTCTCATCGTGCTCTGGCGAAAAGACGTGTCTCTCACGGTCAACGGTCACGCCTGGGAACGAGAGGTGCGCATCGAGTCGTTCGGTCCTGTGGAGTCGAGAGATTGGCGGGGCGAAATTCCGGCTGGAGCCCAAGTCCTGTCGTGCACGCAGGAAAAAAAGGGCACGCGCAGCGTTCCTGACGGGCAGGACTGCCAGATGCGCGAGTGCACGACCAAGTACCGAGAAGAGCCGGAGTACGCCGACAAGTGCACCTATCGCATCAACAAGTGGGCCTACTCTCGCTCCGAGGTGACCAGGGGGCAGACAGTGGCCCAGTTACCGGCATGGCCGGTTGTCAATCTTCAGATGCCCAATATGGCTGTCGTGGGCGGCGAGCGAGAGAATGAACGCCGCGAACGATATACCCTCCAGTTCACGGATCACGAAGGCAAGCCCGGCACCTGCGAGCTCTCGGAAGCCAAGTGGCGCACCGTCTCGCCCGGCAGCCGCTGGAAGACCACGGCGTCGGTCATCGGCAACATGGTCGACTGCGAACAGCTCAAACCCGCTGAGCGCGATCACGAAAAACGAGGGAGCAAATTGCAGGGAATATGATGGAGCGTCGGTGTTCATACGGGCGTCATAGTCACCGGGCCCGTCAGCGGAA
>JALOQD010000211.1 GCA_025453525.1 Myxococcota bacterium | reverse complement strand
CAGCGGCGGTGCTCCCAGAACAGAAACCGACGCCGGTGCTCCCAGGACAGGAACCAGCGGCGGTGCTCCCAGAACAGAAACCGACGCCGGTGCTCCCAGAACAGAAACCGACGCCGGTGCTCCCAGAACAGAAACCGACGCCGGTGCTCCCAGAACAGAAACCGACGGCTCCGGGCATCGACGCCGCCGACGCATTGGAGGATGCCGCCGATTTCGTTTTGGAAGAACTGCTGCGATTGGGTGCTCTAGCCCGCTCGGGCGATGAGGCCGGCTTCGAGGACACTGGCTCTGAGTTTGCCAAGGTTCAACAACTCATCGATGCCAATCAGTATGACGAAGCCATCGAGGCGCTGCGAAAGCTGAAACGCGAAGACCCTAGCAAGGCGCTCTATCCGTACGTGATGGCCGAGGTCTTCTTCAAGAAGCGTTGGTTGAAGGACAGCCTCGACTTCTACCGCGAAGCCATGAGGCTCAACCCCGCGTTGCGCAGCAAAAGTACGTTGAACGAAAATCTCATCTTCATGCTCGATTTCGACCAAATCAACGCGAGAGTGCGCATGACGATTATCAGGCAGGTGGGACGAACAGCGCTTCCCTATCTCAGGCGAGCGGCAAAGAGCGATCCGAGCGCGAAGGTTCGAAAGCGGGCGGCGAGTATCGCGGCGACTATCGCAAAATCAAATTCGAAACCAAAATTCAAATCCAAAACCAAAAGCAGGCAAAAACACAAATCGAGGAAGCGATAAGCGAGACCTTTTGTATCTCGTCACGCGCGCCGGGGACGGTCCTACGATCTTGCACTTGCGGGGGACGGAGGATGAGATATTCCTCGGCCGCTGCATGGACGCGGGGGGTGGGCCTTTGAAGTTTGATGCTTTCAAATACGACGCTAGAGGCGATCAGGGCGACTGCGGATTCTTGTCCGTTGCACTGTCACATGGAAATGACGTCTTCCTGTTACACGTGTAAAGCAGGCCATACATCAAAAAGACCTTGGAAACGCTCACCGATTTTAGAAGAAGGCGAATTTGCTCGTAAATCAAAACGAACTGGGGCGGCATGGTTATTGCGGCATAAAGGTCGACCATAGCGAGGCGCTATCTAAGAAAGGACGCACATCATGAGTCTCAAATCAAACATGCTTTTGGTTCTGTGTGTGGGAACCCTTTTCTCCCTCGGTGGGTGTGAAGACGTTTTTGATGGAGGCTTGAACGACGATGGAGGTTTTGTCGAAAAAGCGGGCACTTCCCAATGCGTCCAGGTGAACGAAGGCAGCACTGCCAACCTCTCGTGTCCGAGCGGCCAGGTGATCGCCTCCATTGATTTCGCCAGCTACGGCACTCCCACAGGGTCATGTCCCAATTTCTCCAGCAGCTCGTGCCATGCGTCGAGCTCAAAGAGCAAGGTGGAAGCTGCGTGCCTGAGCAAGCAGTCCTGCACGGTGGGCGCGAACAACGGGGTGTTCGGCGATCCCTGCGCTGGAACTTACAAGAAGCTCGCGGTCGCGTATTCCTGCCAAAGCCCTAGCGTTGCCCAATGCGCAGAGGGCAACGAAGGCAGCACTGCCGCCCTGTCATGCCCAAGCGGCCAGGTGATCAAATCCATTGCATTCGCCAGTTACGGCACGCCCACCGGGTCATGTCCAAATTTCTCGAACAGCTCGTGCCATGCATCGAGCTCCAAGAGCAAGGTGGAGGCTGCGTGCTTGAACAAGCAGTCCTGCACGGTGGGAGCGAACAATGGAGTGTTCGGCGACCCCTGCGTTGGAACTTACAAGAAACTCGTGGTCGCGTACTCCTGCAGCGGCGGCGATACCGACCAATGTCCGAACGACCCCAATAAAACCTCGCCGGGCATCTGTGGTTGCGGTACGCCTGATACAGATAGCGATGGGGACGGGACAGCAAACTGCAAAGACAACTGTCCGACAGACCCGAGCAAGACGCAGCCCGGCGTGTGCGGATGTGGCAAGGCAGAGGGCACATGCGACAGTACCTGCGTCGACAACACCAACTTCATTGATGCGCAAGGCTACCACGGAGGACTATGGCTACACCGCGGCCCAAGAGACCCAAATCGTATCGAATTGTAAAAAGAGCTGCAATCTCTGTTCAGGAAGTGATCAATGTCCGAATGACCCCAATAAAACCTCACCGGGCATCTGTGGTTGCGGCACCCCTGATACAGATAGCGATGGGGACGGAACGCCAAACTGCAAAGAAAACGATGCGAAGGTCCCATGGAAGTTCCTCGTTTACCTCAATGCGGACAATGACCTGGAATCATACTACTTTCACGACATGAACGAGCTTGAGGCAGGTGGGGCCGATAAGAATGTTGTCGTGTTGGTGCAGGCGGATCGCATCAGTGGCTATGGCACTGAGGACGGCAACTGGACCGACGCGCGGCGTTACCGGATTGTGGCCGACAGCAATTCAAATCAGATCGCTTCGGAAGTGCTGCAGAAGATCGGAGAGGTGGACATGGGTGATCCCGCGACACTCGTCGACTTCGTCGCATGGGCCGACGCCCTCTACCCGTCGGAGCACACAGCGCTCATACTCTGGGATCATGGCGATTCCTGGAGGAAAGGCGGGCGGATCGAAATCGCTCGGAGTTTCTCAAGCGACCAGTCTTCCGGATCGTCCATCAGTGTCGCCCAAGGCGAGTACGAGAAAGCGCTCGCCTCAATCGAGAATATTCTCGGCAAACCGCTCGACGTCGTCGGGTTCGATGCGTGCACGATGGCGGCCTGGGAGGTCGCGATGGTTTCGGCCAAGCATGCGCTGGTCCAGTCGTCATCAGAGACCTACACCTACGCCGAGGGATTCAACTATACTTCGACTCTCAAGGCCCTGCGCGCAAATCCGGGCATGAATGCGCTCCAGCTCGGCGCCACGATTGCGAGTGGGGCCTCGGCGTCTGGCGAGTCCACGCAATCCGCCCTCGATCTCACCGCCATCCCGCAGCTCACGCTCGCCGTGGACTCATTGGCGAAGGCACTACTCGCCCTCAGCGATCCCGGGGGCGCCCTGCGCAACGCCGTGGCCGGCTCCCTCACCTTGGACCCTCAAGAGAGGGGCTACTACCATGATCTCGGCAGTCTCGCGGCCTTTCTGCGAAATAGCGCGTACGGTAATGCCGTCAAAACAGCGGCGGAGGGGGTGCTCGCCGCGCTCGACAAGGTCGTCGCCGCCAACTACACCCTCGCGCCGTTCGAGACCGCGACCGGCGTGACCATCTGCGCGACCAACGACTCGTACTATGCCGGGTTGTATTCAAAGTCCACGGGCGCCATATGGGCACAGCAGACCGCTTGGGACAACCTCCTCCTCCGCGCCGCGCAGTAACGAGCTTTTCTGCTCAACAGAGCATGGGGACTTTGACCTACCGAATGCGCAGGACGACGTTGTCTACGCCAAAGGATTCATCGAGCGCGTTGGAATCCAACGTCGAAGTGACTCTGACCGTGACTGTGGCGGCGACGTGGTCTGTCTGTATCGCAACGGGTTGCGGGCCGATATCTGGCCTGCTTCCACCGCACGCGTTTTCAATGGCATCGGCGTCGTCAAAAACAACAGAGTATCGCTCAATATTATCGACATATACGAGAGCGCGCTCCGCGTCCCAGGTATCCATGACCACGTAATCGAGACCGACGAAAACCTCGGTGTGAGGAATGCCGCGTAGGGAAAAAGCCTGAGCAGTGAAAGCTCCCGCTCCGCCGAGAATATCATACCCGCCGAGCATCTCGCCGTAGGCTGTTTTACAAGAGGATGTGGTGTCCACAGGAGTCGGTACCCCAGCTGCGCCCTTCCAGCCAGAGGAGTCACCAGCGGTAAAGTCCTCGGTATAGATGAGGGTCCATCCTCCACCGCTCAGGTCGCAGGTGACAGTAAACGGAGCCGCGCCGCCAGCCCCATCTGGGTCGATTTCGAACTCTCCGTCCATCGCCGCGGGATCGCAGGTGAGAATCTCGAAGCAACTGCGTGGCACGCTGGGTGCTCCATCCTCATCAGAGCATTTGGTGTCTGCCGTATCCGTTCCCGCAGTATCTTTGTTTGACTGCGTATCAGATTCGGTTTGCGTTTCGGTCTCTGAATCGCTGTTCGAGTCGCTTGTCAATGGGAAGGCGTACAAGCAGCCTGAGAGGCCTCCCACAACAAAAAAAACAAAACCAAAAACTACTCTATCGATCCATTGCATGCGAACTTCTTTCAGCTTTTTCGAAAGACCTATCTTTTGGCCTTACCTTCTTCTTCTTTTATTATACGCACGACGAGAACCGAGGCATCCATGGCGTCGCCAACTCAAAAAGAGTTCACAAAAAAATAGGCGCGCGAATGGTCCATCCAAACAACGAGCGCGCTGTTTTTTATTTATTGGGGGAGGTGAATCATGAAAAAGAACCTCATTCGCACTTTCGTGTTCTGGCTGCTCTCCAGCAGCCTCCTTGCTTGCGGCTCCAAAGACAGCTCGCCTGGGTTCACAGGCTCTGACTCGAGCCAAGACACAGGCAGCGCTTCCGACACCGTCAGTGACAGCTCGGCAGACACCCTTTCCGACAGCCAAACGCAGAGCGAGACGAGCTCCTACGTGGACACGACCGGCTGGGAGGACTGTCCAGAGGCCTCGGACTATGTCGGTGACCCGACGTGGCAGCACTCGCTGAAGGTCACGGCCAAAGCCACCTACTGCGCGACCTTCAACGAAGCTCGTACCCTCGAAGAGGAACTGGCGCTCAAGGCGCAGCTGCGCATCGTCCCAGGCTCGTACCCGCTGCCGCAAGCCGATGGCGCCTACGCATTTGCTTTACCGATCTGTGTGCGGTTCGCTCCTGACCTCGCGGCACCGACCATGAATGGCGCCGGTGAGCTCTCGGCCACGAGCTCGGTCTACGGAGAAGAGACCAACTACATCAAGAGCTTTGCACAGCCCCTCGACGGAGCGGGCAACGCCTGGAGCTTAGAAGGCACGATTGCTTTTGACAGCCCAAAGGATGAGCAGCCTCCGCCGTTCGTGCTAGACGGCGGTGTCGACGCCACGCTCGGCGATGGGGACACTTTTTCTTTCAGCCTTTGCCGCGGCGCCGAGTGCTATCAAATCGACGATTACACCTTTGTGTCGTGCAACCCCAGCACGTATCGACTGCAGCGCCATACCGTGAGCTTCAGCGGCGGCCAGGCCGTGCTCGATCTGCGCCTTGGCTGGTCCATGGCCAGCACCGAGCCCGGAGCATTTGTCCGCGCCTCTGGAGTGCTCGACGGCACATCGTTCGAGCAGGAAGACTATTTCCGGCTCGTCTACAACCCCGAGCACCACCACTTCTCCCGCGACTTCGCGGTGCTGTTCGACTCGCCCATCGGCACAGCCTGTGGCCTGAGGCTCGAGTACCTCGACCCATGGGGCGACGAGCTGCCGACCGAGGTGCATACGATCGCCTGCGACCTAGCGAACCTTTCGGCGCGCGCCGTGACCAACGAAACATTTGAAGAGGTCGACCCTGGCAGCCCCGGCTTTTGACAACTACTCTGCGTCGAATCGGATCGGAAAGACAGATTCCCAACCCTGCGCCGCATCGTGCTGATACTCGCCCATGGGCACAAACCACAGCTCGCCGATGAGGAACGCGGGAGAGAGGGCCTCGTACACCGAGAGCACCGTCTCATACGTAACCGCGCTCGCTGGCCCCTTCTGATCGTCCCAGACCGAAAAGCCGTAAAGAACCCCGCTCTCGGCCACATGCGCAGTCACGGTGCCGGCGTAGTACTGCCGATCCTCGGGATCGAACAGCAGCGCCAAATAGCCAGAGGGCGAAAGCCCGGCGTAGTCGTCCGGGAAGCACTCGGCCATGAACTCGTAGTGGTAGCGGAAGGCAGAGACGACCATGAACAGAGTGGGCAAGGGCGCGTCGTCAGCGGCAGGCACGAGGTACTTGCTCACGCCGAGTTGACCTGGCACACCAGCCGGCAAAGACACGAGCTCCCAGGTGTCGACATCGGGAACTTCGTGAACGCAGACCTCGTGTCCCATACGCAAGGCCGCCTGATTGCACGGGGAGAGGGTGTCTGTGTCGCTGTCGCCCTCTGTGGCAGTGTCGCTGCCTGTCCCCTCGCTCGGCTCTGTGCATGCCGCAAGCGCCACGAACAAGCCGAGTGTCGAGAATGCCGAGCATGGTAAAGAGGATGGGCACGACACCCTCATTCCCGACACCCTCATTCCTACAGGTCTCCATAGAGATGCTGGAGCAGCGCGAGCCCGACGAGCGCCGAGGTCTCGGCCCGCAGCACGCGCTCGCCCAGGCGTAGCGGGGTGGCATGACTCGCCACCAGGGACGCTCGCTCGGCGTCTGTGAACCCGCCCTCAGGCCCGACGACGAACGCGATGCGTCGATCGGTGATCCGCGACGCTGGCAGGCAGGAGCCCATTGGCGCGCGGTCGTCGAGGTAGAAGCGCTGGTCGGCGTCGCAGAACAGAGCCCCCTTCAAAGCGACCTCGAACGCCAAGGCCTCGCTCACGTTAGGAATGCTGGCCCGCCGACACTGACGCGCCGCCCGCAGCGCTTGAGCCGGCCAGGCGTGCGCCTTTTCGTGGGCAAGACCGGCCAGCGACACAGAGCGCTCGGACAGAATCGGCACGACCGCCATCACCCCGAGCTCCGTGGCCTTCTGGATAACGCCGAGCATGCGCTGACGCGCGAGCACGGCGCAGAACAAGGTGATGTGCGCTGGCGACTCGGGGGACGACGCCATGGCCTCGTAGATGGTCGCCTGGCCCGTGTCTGACGCGAGAGACGTCAGCGAGGCCCGGAAGTAGTGCCCTTCGCCGTCCATGATGGTGAACGCTTCTTTGGGGTTGACCCCGCGAAACACGAGAGCGCGCAAATGTCCTACGTCCAGGGTGATCCCCTGGCCAACGGCGAGGGCGCGAGGATGGCGAAGCGGGGCACGTAGCCTGGCAAGTGTCATGCCCCATGGGTACTACCACGAATCGGTCTAAGCGAGAATCCGCACAACAATAGCCCTCTGTGACCGCCCTAGTTAGTAGCGGCCCACGCCCAGGGTGAGACACAGGGAGATGTCCGGCGCTGTCTCGAAGCTCACGAGGGCTCGCAGCCCCACGTTGACGAGCAAAATGTCGTAGGACGCCCGCAGCCCGATGACTGGAGCCGAGCCCCATGCGGCAGACACCCTCGCGCCCATGCCGAGGAACGCGCCAAAGGCCGACATCGCCTCTCCTCGCGCAAAGCCCACTTCGCCGAGCAGATAATTTGGATAAAACGTCATTCCCCACAACGCCGAGGCCCCAAAGAGCGCGGCGTAAACCGGGGCCGTGCTGCCGTATCCGGGAGTGAGCCGTTTTCGCCCAGGACCGAGAGCCCCTGAGAGTTCCAGATGCTGCCGAAATCCGGGCGCGACAGACCCTTTCGGGAAGGCGCCTCCTAGACCATAGGCCAGGTGGAGGCCTCCGTGGAGAGCGCGGCGGTAACCGAGGATGTTCTCGCACTCGCTCTCCGATTCGCAGGCAGCCCCACAGTGTTCGCCGCAGCCCTCGTCGACTCCCAGACGACAGGTGTTTTGCTCGCACTGGGCTTGGCACCGATGGCGGTTACAGGCGCTGTGTACCTCGCTCGACGCGAGCGCCGCCACAGCGACGAGCCAGGTTGCAAAAAGGAAGGTTGGTGGAAGTCGAAAAATGGCGCCCTCCATAGGCATTAGCTCACCTGCGCGCCTTCTACGAGCAGCCCCCGCGACAGAATATCGAGAGCCTGCTCGGCCAGCATTCGGGCATCTGGCGCTTCCTCGCCTCGCCGCAGGGCATCGTGGAGGATCTCCTTGAGGGCGCCCACAGCCATCAGAGCCGCGACCCGCGTATCGAGATCGCGCACGAGATGCATGGTCTTGCCCAGGCGCAGCGAGCGCTCGACCATGGCGATGGCCTGCTCGTAAAAGCTCGCCAGCTTTTCGTTGAAGCCTACGTCGAGACCAACGGCGCCTTCGAGCAGGATGGCGAGCAAGGAGCGGCGCTGCGAGAGGAGCTCGACGACCGCGTGAATGTTGGCGAGCATCTGCTCTTTGGCCGAAGGTTGAGAGGCCCCGAGCACCACGCGGCGGATGCGGGCCACGATGCCCTTCATGAGCTGGTCGAGCAGCTCCTCGAAGATGGCCCGCTTGTTCTCGAAATACAGGTAGAACGTGCCGCGGGCGATGCCGGCCTTGGCGATGATGTCCGAGATGCTGGTCGAGTGGTAGCCCTTGGTGCCGAACAGCTCGGCCGCGGCTTCGAGAATCTGGGCTCTGCGCTCACCGGGCTCCATGCGGGTTAGCCTCGCGACCCGTGGGAGGGAGGCCGCATCTCCACCATGTCGCCTTTGAACAGCGAGTGGATGAACTTGCTCACCCGCTCGTGACAGGGCTCCACTTCTTCGCCGAACTCGTCGCGCAACAGGTCGCCGAGCTGAGCCACGGTGCGCACGCCGTCGATGGCGTTCCAGGTGGCGCTGCCATGGGCATCCAGACGCACCTTGAAGTAGGGGCGCGTGAGGAGCGGTTGGAGGTAGCGCGCGAGGAGCCCGCGGGTCCACTTGGGCCGCAGGACGACGACGCGCCCCTCCTCGCTGAGCTCGTGCTCGACCTTGCGCGATGGGATCCAGTCGAGCTGCGTGGGGTCTGGTGAAACGGGCTTGGTCATTGGGCTAGAGGTTCATCAAGCCTTTTTGTTCTTGAGGACCTTGAGGGAGCTGGCGATGAGATAGGCTGCGAGGCCCGCCATGACCAGACCGCCAACGACCGGCTTGCCCGTATACTCCCAGGGCGCCATGAGCTTGATGTTGAAGGTAACAAACACTGCGAGCAGGATGCCGATGAGCGCTTCGCCTGCCACGAAACCCGAGGCCACCAGCAGTCCCTGGTTGTTGACGTCCTCCAAGGCCTTATCGTCCTTGGCGCCCATCTTCCTCGCGAACTGAGTGCCAAGCCAGCCCACGACACCGCCGGAGAAGATGGCCATGGTGGTCTGGAACGGCAGATACATGCCCACGGCCACGAGCATGGGGCTCGGCACGCCCACGCAGATGAGACCCACGGCGAACAGCATGCCCATGAGGATAAGCTCCCAGGGGAGTTGACCGGAGATGATGCCCTTGGCGGTCACGGCCATGAGCCCCGCTTGCGGAGCGGCCAGGCTCTCGCCGCCGATGCCGCCCGGGGTCGCGGTGTGGAGCAGGTTGATGATGGACACGAGGAACAGGGACGCGGCGATGACTCCGATGAAACCGCCGATCTCCATGCGCCACGGCGTGCCGCCCAGCATGTGACCCACCTTCCAGTCCTGGGCCATGTCGCCGGCCACGCCCGCCACGCAGCACACCACGGTGGCCACGCCGAGCACGGCCACGACGCTGGCTCGCATGGCCTCGCTCATGGTCACGCCGTCAGGCAGGTACGTGCCGCCCATGCCCAGCAGCACGAGCAGGCCCGCGGCGATGAGCAGGGTGGACAGCGTCAGTCCGGAGATGGGGTTAGAAGACGAACCGATGATGGAGACGAGGAACCCGGCCACGGCCGCGAACAGGAAGGCCATGACGCCCATGACCGCAGTCACGGTGAGGGACACGGCAAAGCTGCCGCACAAAATCGTGTAGAGCGCGAGCATGGCCAGCAACATCAGCACGATGGCGCCGAACACGCCCTTGACGTTGAGATCCTTGTCCGTGCGCAGCACTTCGCCACCGCCAGTAGCAGCGCCGAGGCTCTTGACCGAGCGACCGATACCGGCAGCCAGGTTCTTGCGCATGCGGAACAGGGTGAAGAACGCGCCGACGATCATCGCGCCAATGGCGATCATCTTGATATTGTCACTGTAAAGGGATTTCAGTCCCTTGAACTCAGGTCCGCCCCCAAAGAGCACGCCCCAATCGCCTCTGGCCACGATGTCGTTGAGCTGCTGAGCAAACACCGGATCGCTGCCCGACATGAGGAACAAGAGCACCGGCATCAACAGCAGCCAGCCGAACACGCCGCCTGCCGCGGTGATGGCGCCGTATTTGGGACCGATGATGTAGCCCACGGCGAGAAACGCCGGAGACGGCTCGGGCGTGAAGAACGGGAAGGCGCCCTTGGAGCCTGGATAGAGCTTGAACGCGCCCTTGAAGTGCTCGCCGATGACCGACATGCCATTGGGGTTCTTGAGGAACTCCACGAGCCCGGCAATGCCCATGGCCGCGAACACCGCGCCCGCGCCAGACTGGCCACCCTGCCCTGCCTTGACGATTTCGGTGCAGGCCTGGCTCTCGGGGAACGGCAGCGAGGTGTCTTCCATGAACGTGCGGCGCAGGAGGATCATGAGCAGCACGCCGAGAATGCCGCCCACCATGAGCAGCGCGGTGGCCATGAACCACGGTGCGGTAAACAGATCGAGGTTGTCCCAAGCGCCGACCATGATGAAGGCTGGGATGGTGAAGATCGCGCCAGCGGCGAGCGCCTCACCCACCGCGCCCGTGGTACGAGCGATGTTCTCCTCCAAAATGTTGTTCTTGAAGAGCTTGAGCACGGCCATGGACAGCACCGCTGCTGGGAATGTGGCGGCCACGGTCATGCCAGCCT
Organism: Myxococcota bacterium; assembly: GCA_025453525.1. Lineage (GTDB taxonomy): Bacteria > Myxococcota_A > Polyangia > JAAYKL01 > JAAYKL01 > JALOQD01. Next base: position 1,271 of record JALOQD010000211.1, on the reverse strand, counting down.
TGAGCCCGAGGTAGGTGTTGGCCGCGCCCAGGATGACCGCCATCACAGCGCCGAGCACCAGCGGCGGCAGGGTCAGCTCCTTGAGCTCGGTCTTGGGGTCCACGTAGGGTTTGTACTCGTTCACCATAGGGTCTCCGCTCCTCCTCGGCGCCACATAAGAGCGCCCTAGAAACCGGTACATATCGCAATCTGCCGACTTGGCGGCCACGAGAGTAACGGCAGGAGCAGGGAGCTGGCAAGCCCCACAGCCTTCCTCGTTACGACTTTTGTGATTGCGGTTCGGCTTGGGGTCGTACTCCTTAAAAGCCTCAGATTGATTTCGAGATTCCCCTGCTGCGGGAAAGGTTCATTAAAACTGAACTTGGAAAGGCCTTCCCTGGAGCACTAAAGCCACTAAAAACAGAAACGTTTCAGTGGGTTATACATTCCTGGAACGTTTTCATTCTCCCGAGCGTTCACCCTATGAGCCCCAGGCTGCAGAGATCAAAGGTCTCTGCGCACGGGCCTACTTAAAGCAGATGCAAGCGAAGAGCCGTCAACGCTGAGCACTGCCGACGCCTCGCAAGGTGCGCAGACAGGAGGAAAAAATGATAACTTCTAAAAAAAATTCTCTACGAGTTCTGTGGATCGCTCTCCTCTCAGGGATCGTTCTGGCCTCATGCCAGAAGACCGAGCAGGCCCAACAAAGCGAAGAAGCAAAAACCCGTCCCATGGTCACGAGTTGGTCGTCCTGGGGCAACAACGCCCTGCGAGCTGCCGATTGTGGCGATGAGAGCCTCATCAACGGCGCCAAATGCCGCGGTAGCTACTGCGACGATGTCGCTGTTCGATGCGTCAAAGGGCAATTCCAAAAAATCTCGAGCCAATGGTCGAAGTATTTCTCAGAGGAAAACGCGGACAAGTTTAGGAACAAAAAAGTTTGTAACAAAGGCGAATTTGTCACCGCCATTCGTTGCAAGGGGCGCCACTGCAATAGTGTAGCGATTGAATGCACCGAGTTCTCCAACGTGAAAAGAGGCGAGGACTGCCATTGGACCCCCAAGGTTTCCGAGGAGAACGGCGGAAGCATCTCGTTCGGTTCTTCCAAGTACGTGGCAGGCGTCAAGTGCCATGGCAAATACTGCGACAACATGAATTTCCTCGTCTGCGATGCCGCGGTAACGCCCCCCAAAGCCTAAGTACCCCAATCCGCAAATGCGGTGGCATTCGGTCGCCGATCCATCCCGGTTGGCTGCGTTGCTCGTCGGTCACAGGCCGAGAGGGCATGCTCC
>JALOQD010000210.1 GCA_025453525.1 Myxococcota bacterium | reverse complement strand
AGTTACAACCTCTTCCGCTTGGGTGGGACACGGTGGGGGACCGTTCGAGAGGCGAAAACCAGGGGGCAGCGTGCTGGCAACGTCAGAGTCCACTTGTCCTTTCTCGCGCACTTGAATCCGCGGGCCAATATCCGTTGTCGAGCCTGCTCAAGGTCAAGCGCCTGCGGCAATTGTGTCGCGCGCTCATCTCTCCACGGCTCAATGCGTCCATTGGTCCATTCCCTTACTGACACAGGCCCTGGAACGCGGGTATACTGGTCATCCTCGAAAGGAGGCTGACGCGCGTGAACCACACTAGAACAAATGGTCGTTCGGATGATTCCCTTCGCAGCTTCGAGATGACAGCCGGGTTCCTCAAGCATCCCGAGGGATCGGTGCTCGTCCGGTGCGGCGATACCATGGTGGTTTGCACCGCGACGGTGGAAGATAAAGTCAAAGATTGGCTGCGCGGCAAGGGCCGTGGGTGGGTCACGGCCGAGTACGCGATGCTGCCACGGGCCAACGACAAGCGAGGGATGCGCGAAGGGCAGTTCGGCCGTTGGCCCTCTGGGCGATCCCAAGAGATTCAACGGTTGATAGGGCGCGCGCTGCGCACCGGCGTGTACCTCGAGCGCCTGGGAGAGAGGACGATTACGATTGACTGCGATGTGCTGCAGGGTGACGGCGGCACGCGCACTGCGTCCATTACCGGTGGGTTCGTGGCCCTGTGCCTCGCCCTCGACAAACTGAAGAAGAAGAATCAGCTCGGCAAGAGCCCGCTGCGATGCCTCGTGGCCGCGACGAGCGCCGGCATGGTTGGAGGCCGCGCGCTCCTCGACCTCGATTACCGCGAAGATTCCTCTGCCGAGTTGGATCTCAACCTCGCGGCCACGGATGACGGAAACGTCATAGAACTACAAGCCACCGCAGAGACACGCGCCTATCCCCTCGAAACGTTTCACGAGCTGTCGCAGCTCGCCCACGAAGGCGCAAGGCGCCTGTTCGAGATCCAGAGACAGACCTTAACCGCAGCCGGCGTCCAGCTCGAGACGCTGCTCGACCGAGGACAGGGGAAAACTCCATGAAACGTCTGGTCATCGCGACTCGTAACCAGGGCAAGGTGGCGGAGCTGCGCAGTGCGCTCGAAGGCACGGGGTTTGAGATCTTCAGCCTGGAAGAGCTCGCGCCGGGCCTTGTCGTCGAGGAAGACGCGGAGACGTTCGAGGCCAATGCGCTCGAGAAGGCGCGGGTCGTGAGCGAGGCGCTCCACTGCGCAGCCGTGGCCGATGATTCGGGGCTGTCGGTCGATGCCTTGGGTGGTGATCCCGGCGTTCGGTCGGCCCGCTACGGGGGAGAGGGCCTGCGCGATTCCCAGCGCTGCGAGGCCCTGCTTCGCGCTCTTGCCGATGTGCCCGATGAGCGACGGATCGCGCGTTTTCACTGCGTCCTTGCCCTGTGGATTCCCGGCCGCCCGGCCGTGTGTTTCGATGGAGTGCTCGAGGGTCGCATCGATCGGTTCCTCTCGGGCGAGCACGGGTTTGGGTACGATCCGGTGTTCGTCCCCCATGGCTATGACCAGTCCTTGGCCGTGCTCGGCAAGGAGGTCAAGCAGCGCATCAGCCACAGGGCCCAAGCGCTGTCCTGCCTCCAAACCCACTTGCTAGGCCTGCGGAGCGAGCAGGCTGCTCACTAGGAGTCATGATGTCGCACATCACGGACACCGCCGCGCTGTCACAGCGCAAGGGACTCGTCGGCGCATTGTCGAGCTCGGCCCGCGAGGTCGCACAGACCTTCGTGCATCTCGCCAAGGCGCCCCGGGCCTTGTGGGGCATCAACGCTTCGTATCTTCTCGAAGGGCTCTGCTATTTCGGCGTGCTCACAGTCCTGGGCAAATACCTGTCCGAGGACGTCGGGCTCTCGGACATCCACGCCGGGTGGGTGTATAGCCTCCTCACGGGCGGCATCACGGGCGCCATGCTGGTGCTGGGCGGCGTTTCCGACAAGATCGGCGTGCGCCGTACCTTGGTGCTCTCCTTTGCCTGTCTGATCTTGGGCCGCGCATTGCTTGGAGCGTCGGGGAGCTTTTTTGGCCACGGAGGCGGCGCAGCCTCGCCGATGTTCGGCGTGGTGCTGGCCGGCCTGGTTTGCATCATCGTGGGGTTCGCCCTGTGTCAGCCCACGGTTTATGCTGGCGTGCGGCAGTACACGAACAAGAAGACCGCGGCCATCGGCTACGCCATGGTCTATGCGGTGATGAACCTCGGCGCCTTCGGCTCTGGGTTGCTCTCACCGAGGGTGCGTCGGGAGTTTGGACTGCCAGCCGTGTTTTGGACTTACGGCGGCCTCACCGTGCTCGCTCTGCTCGCGGTGCTCGTGATTCTGACAAAGAGAGTCTCCACCGCTGCCCATGACAAGGTAAAGGCCGACAACCTGCGGTTCGCCGCCGAGGAAGGTGGGACCTCTGGCACGGACGAGCCGCCCACGCAGTCAGGTGAAACCGCGTACCCGAAGAGAAAGTGGGATCCGCTGACCATCTGCTTGTCGTTGGCCCTTGCCGCGGCCGGAGGTGGGCTCTTGTGGCGCGCCATCGCCGCTCCTGTGTCCGCCGTCAAGGTCGACGTGCTCGAGCACACGAGCCTGATGGCGACGCTGTGGGAGGAGCTGCGGAGCGAAAAAGAGGGCAACACTGGCAGCTTCGCACAGGTTCTGGCCAAGCTGCACTCGGCTGCCTCGACCCCGCTCGCAAGGCCCGTGGTGGCAGCCCTGGCCCAGAAAGGCGCTAGGGAACAGGATATCGACGGACAGGCCTTGGAGATCGGCCGCGCGACTTTTAGGAGCGACGCGCAGCTCCTCGCCACTCTCGCGACCCTGCAGTCCTTTAAAGGCGAGCAGCCCATTCGCGCTGCCGTGCCGCGAGCGGCGATCGACTCTCTGCGGTCGCGATCTCTGGCGATCATGGCCGCGGCTTACGGACTCGTGCGCCCTGGCTCGGTGAATGAAGATGTCTTGCACCAACTGCGCGCTCGCCAGAAAAACGTCGAAGAAGATCTTGTGCCGATGACAGCCGCGGAACAAGCCGCCGCCGTGCGCCTCGGGGGACAGCCACCTGTCGAGATGCTCCATTCCTTGGCAGACATGCTGGAGGAGAGCGCGGCGAGCCTCGCGCAGCAGGTTCCGGGCGAACCGGGTCGGCAGCTGCAGCTTTGTCTGCAGGCCGATGCCTCGCTCGATCGGGAGCTGGCGCGCATTGCGGTCCGTCCGCTGTCCACGACGAGTAGGGCGCTTTCTGCCGATATCCTGCTCAGTCAGGCCACAAGCGCCTTGGAGAGAGCGCGCCTTCTCGCGGAGAGATCTTCGCAGGCCCAGGGGGCGACTCAAAAGACTCATGCCGATCATTGCGTGGAACGCCGAATCGCGTTGGCGAAGGGGCTCGCCGAGCCGCTGGAAAAGGCACTCGCACCGGCCCGCTTCCTACCGGCGGTGTGGCATTGGATGTCGTCTTTTGGCGTGCTGGCGCTGCCGGCGCTTCTGTTCCTTGTAGTCCTCGTTGCGCGGCTCATGGCCCGGCGGCCGGAACATCCACTCCGCAATGGGCGCTTCACCTTCTTCATCTTCATTTTGGTGCCTGCCCAGACGCTCTTCGCCCACAACTGGCTGACCTTGCCGTACTACATCGATCGGGCGTTCAGTGGAACTTCGGTGGGCTCGAACTTCGAGTTCTTCTCCAACCTCAATCCAGCGCTCATCTTCGTGCTCACACCCCTCATCGCCGCGCTCACCGCCAGCGCCAATGTGTACCGCATGATGATCTTGGGCACTCTCGTCATGGCCGTGCCAGCGTTCCTGCTCGCATTACCCCCTAGCCCGACGATGTTGATTATGTACATCGTGCTGATGACCGTGGGCGAGGCCATGTGGCAACCGAGGTTCCTCCAGCTCGTAGCCGAGATCGCGCCCGCGGGTCGGACGGGAATGTACATGGGCATTGCCCAACTGCCGTGGTTCCTGACCAAGCTCATGACAGGGCTCTACAGCGGGTGGTTCGTGTCTCACTATCTGCCCAAGGTCGGGCCCCAAAGCCCGGAGCTCCTGTGGTTTTTGTATGCTTGTATTGCCATGATCACACCCATGGGTCTGGTTCTCGCCAAGTCCTGGATGGGCTCCTACCTCGAGAAAAAGTCTGCCTGAGGGTCAAATTCACCCATTTTCGGTCCTCGCGAAACAAGTGAAATAAGAACAGCATCCCCCACTTACGCCACTTAGTTCCCTTTTGCCCTGGATGCGGTCCAACCTCGAATATAAGCCTGCCTGAATTTTGTATCGCTCGTGCGTTCACCGCGTGCGTTTTTCTGCTGCCAGCCTAAGATTATAAAGGCGGTGGATTCGCGAGGTTCTGGCGGTTCATCCCATGCGTCGTCGCTAGAGACGAGCATGGCGGCTGAAAAGCTCGGCCCGGATCGTTGAGTGAGAATGAGGTCAAGGCCATGTTACCCAGTCCCCGTGGCCCGGATATCACGATCCGACATAAGCCGGACGGGGTGAAGTTTATCCACGGCAAGACCTCCATCGGACGCTACGAGCTCATGTTTGCCTTGGACATGGGCGGCATGGCCGCTGTGTACGCCGGGCGCCTCGCTGGACCGGCTGGGTTCGAGAAGCTCGTTGCCCTCAAGATCGTCTACCCGCATCTCGCAGCCGAAGAATCCTTCATCAACATGTTCTTGGACGAGGCGCGCATCGTCGCTGGCATTCGGCATCCGAATGTCGCCGAGATCTACGAGGTCGGACAGGACGACGGCGTGTACTTCATGGCCATGGAGCTGATCGAGGGACACAGCCTGCACGCCGTGGCGCGCAGGGTCCGAGAGCGTGAAAGCTCGGTGTCGGCGGAGTTGTACGCCGATCTCGTGGCCAAGGTTTGTCGTGGCGCTCACGATGCCCATGAGCTGTGCGACGCAGACGGTCGGTCGATCAACCTGGTGCATCGGGATATCTCACCCCGCAACGTCGTCATTTCGTACAAGGGCGCGGTCAAGCTCATCGACTTCGGCGTGGCCTATGCAGAAGAGCGGCTCACTCACACGCTCAATGGTACGGCCAAGGGCAAGGTCGGCTATATGCCGCCTGAGTACATTCGCGGAGAAAAGACCGATCGACGTGGCGACATTTTTGCTTTGGGCGTGGTGCTGTACAACATGTTGACCTCCACCCAGCCATATCCCGGTTCAAACGAGGGAGAGAGGATCGACAGCATCATCAACGGTCGCGTCGTACCGCCGTCCGCGATTGTGCCCGACATCGATCCGTGGCTCGAGGGGATTGTCCTCAAGGCCATTCACTGCGCGCCGGAGAAGCGCTATGCGACAGCTCTCGAGATGGCTGAGGAGCTCGAAAACTACGTGCGTGCCTCAGAGGCGGTCGTGGGGCAGGAGCAGCTCGCCGCGCTCATGATGCAGCTCTTCGAACAGGAGGCCAAGGAGCTCCAGCGCAAGATCCGCAAGTATCGCAAGCGGCATCCCAAGGATTGGGAGACGCCCTCTGTGGGCAGTCCCGTCGGTTCGGAGAAGAGCCTCAGAGAGCGGGACGACTCCACGTCCACGGAGGTGCTCACAGACTCGGAAGTCATGTTCTCCGAGCACGGCACCCTTCTGGAGCGGGTAGAAGAGGCGCCGCGATTCTCGAAGAAACGCAAGCGGTCGTGGCTTCTCGCCGGGGTTGCTGTGGCCTGCCTGCTCATTGGGCTTTCGGCTTTCGTGCTCTCTCGCCAGTCCGGGCCCTCTTCGGGGCACGCGACGCGTCAAAACGTCGAACAACTGATCTCCGAAGCAAGGACCTCTGCGCAGGCAAAGCGTGTCGTCTCACCGCCAGCTTCGCAAGTTGCACAAACCGTGCGGATTCGCTTCGACGTGGCGGACGTGGGAGTGAGAGCTGCTCTGGACGGCGTGCCCCTGGCCCAAGAGACCAAGGATGTGGTGCTGCGCAGGGATGGAACGACGCACACGATCGAGTTTACGCGGCCTGGCTATTTTCCAAAGCGCATCACCTTCGAAGCCGCGCAGGATCAGTCTTTCGTCATTTCGCTGGAGAGAATGCCTTCTCGCTCGAAGGCGGGCAAGAATGGGGTGAAGATGCTGCGCAATCCCTTTGAATGAGCTCTTCTAAGACACCCTGTCGGGTGAAGAAACCGAGCATTCTACCAGCGACGAGGGGGCCGCTGGCCAGAACCATCGAGTGATCCGCGCCCTCGACGGCTTCCATTTCGACAGCCCTGGCATTGGAAAAGAACGACACTCCCTGGGCCACAGCCTCGATGGGCATGGTCTCGTCGGCCGTGCCGCTCAAAAGGAGCACTGGAGCCGTGATGCGCTGCGTGGGCTGACGGCGAGGGCCTTGGTTCTTCACCGCGCCGAACACCTGCGCGTAATAGGTCGCGGGGCGCACCCAGAAGATGTCGTTTTGGGTCGGTCCTTCTGGCGGTGGTATGAGCTTGGTGCGCGCCTGCTTCCACTCGATGAATCCGGCAAGACGTTCGGGTGAGCGGTTCGTGGCGATCCTTGCGATTCGCTCTCGGGCCTCGATTTCCTCGGCGCTCAAGGCTAGCATCACGGCTGAGCACACGACGAGGCCCTGGACCTCCAGATCGGCATGACCTGTGACGAGCTCGATGGCCGCGAGGCTGCCCATGGAGACCCCGACGACCACGAGGCGTTTGATGTTCAGTGCGGCGAGGAAGTCCCGCGCGACGTTGCCGAAACCTACGAACGTGCCGTCGTACGCTGGGCTGTCGTCGGGCCAGGCCAGCGCGTAGACGTTGAATCGCGAGGCGAGGTCGCGGGTATTGATCCAGATTCGCTCGTCGAAGAAGCCGCCGTGGAGCAGGAGGAGAGCCGGTGCATCTTGGCTTGGACCTTGGGCGAAAAGATAGCGATGTTCCGCGGACGTGATGGGCGAAATCACGCTGCGCTCTTGCCATGGCGGCGCCGAGATCTCTGGTCGATGGGTCTTGGTGGGATGCCGCGGAATGCAACCCATTGATGGGATGCCCACGGCGAGAACGAGCAGTGCGACGATGTGTTTCACGAACCCTCCTTGAGACGAGTCGCGCGTGGTTAGACCGTGCGATAGGCGCAGGCCACGATGCGGCCGAGCACCGAGCGGGCGATGGGATGGTATCCTGGCGCGAAGAGCTCGAACCACCGGCTCGCGAGGTCGCGGGTCGATTCTCCCTGGCAAAGAGCGGTGTAGATCGGGCGGAGCAGCTTGAGACGACCGACCCGGCCGAGGTAGCTTTCGATGCGTTGCATGGCCGGTTCATAGGCCGAGGCCGCGGCGATGGTGAGCCACTCGCACACGACGTCGCAATGCTTGCTCTGCCCGAGCTCGAGCAGAGCCTCGAGGCGCGCGCAGTCTTGCGCCTTCATGGGCCGGGGTAGGGCATCGAGAAACAGGAGCTTGAGCTCCGGGGACCACCCTCGCGCTTCCTCCAACGGTGGTGCTTCGCTTGGCCAAGCCGCGGCAGCGCGGCGAGCGGCGTCGAGCGCAGGAGAGTGGACCACAGGGGCATTGGAGGGCAATCCCGGGCCATCGATCCACTCGGTCGCATTCACGGCCGCGAGCGCTCCAGGGAACTCTCGCTCCACAAAATCGATGAAGTCGTCGGTGTCGATGGAGCGAAAGCAGAACGCCGCGATATACGCTGCCACGAGCTTGTCGAAGGCGGTCCGGCCCAGGTGCTGCTCGAGGACGCGCAGGAACAGGTAGCCCTTTTCATAGGGGATGACGGAAAAGACCTCGTCTGGGTCGATGCCTCGCAGATCGGTGCGCAATCGCGTGAGCTGCGGACGCTCTGCGAATCCTTGGAGGGCTTTGTCGAGCCCGCGACGGCCGACGCACGCGGCGAGCTCAGAGGCGGCGCTGCCCTTGAGTCGCTCGACGATGCGGCGCTCTGCCCATACCGTGAAGCCTTCGTTCAACCAGAAGTCGTTCATCGTGGCATTGGTCACGAGGTTGCCGGTCCACGAGTGGGCGAGCTCGTGGGCCAGCACGTTGACATTGGAGCGATCGCCGGCGAGAAGCGTCGGGGTGAGGAAGGTCATGCGGGGGTTTTCCATGCCGCCATAGGGAAAGGAGGAGGGCATGACGACGAAATCAAACCTGTCCCACAGGTACGGCCCAAAGATATCCTCGGCAGCGTCGATCATCTGCTCGACCTGTGCGAACTCGAAGGCCGCGGCCTCGAGAAGGGACGGCTCGGCATAGACCTTGGAGCGTCGCCCGATTTCGCGGTCGTCGAGTCTTCCCACGGCCAGGGCCATCAGATAGGCGGGGATCGCCTGAGGCATCTCGAAGCGATGGCAGCGATACCCTGGGATGGAGCTCTCGCAGGTCGTGCCAGGGGCTGCGGCCATGACCACTGTCAGCGCCTCAGGTGCGTCCACCTGCGCGGTGAAGCGAAAGCGCACCGACGGACTGTCTTGAATCGGCAGCAGCGATCTCGCGTGGTGCGGCTGGCATTGGCTGAACAAAAACGGATGGGTTTTGTCCGTCGTGAGCTGGGGCTCGAGCCACTGCAGCGCCGAGGCGTCCTGGGTCGTGGAGTAGGAGATTTCGACGCCGCGACAGGCCTTGGGAAGCTCGATCTCGAGCTTCCTGCCGAGAATGGGCTCAGGCGCGTACAGCTTCCACGGAAGCCGTGTGCCGTGCAGATCGTCGATCGCGTGGATGTGCAGCTCGCGGGTGTCGAGGTGCAGGACCTCACCGGCGCTCGGGCGATTCAGGTGGAGCTGAACCCGGCCATGGAGCTTGCGCTGCTCGAAATCGATCCGAAAGGCCAGCTTCGCCTGCTCGATGGCGGCGTGGGTGCTGTCAGTGCACGAGTGCGGGTCGCGTCGAGTCACAGGGATCGTCCTCCGTGGGTTTGGTGCTATTCGAGCAAGTTATCGAGCACGTTTTCAAGATAGTATCGATTGGCCAGTGGCTGTCCGCATACGAACACCCAGGGAGTGCCCTCGACCCCAGCGGCCACGGCTTGATCGAGATCCCACTTTACGTAAGCGGTGTTCTGCTCGTCGGCGAGGTCGGTCTCGAGCTGCGTCCTATCCACGCCGATGGAGTCGAGATAGCGCAGGGCATCGTCGATGGAGTAGGCGATTCCGTCGTTATGCCAAGCAAACAGCCGATCGTGAAACGACCAGAAGTGGTCCATGGATTGGCGCGTGACAGCCGCGGCCATGAGGTGGAGCTCCGTGGAGTTCGGGTGCAACGACTCGATGGGAAAGTGGTGAAAGTACAGCCGGACGCGGGCCAAAAGGTCCGGTCGCCGCTGCCACATGTCGTCGAGCATCGCCGCGAAGTTAGCGCAGTACGGGCACTGCAGATCGCTCGAGACGGCGATCACGATGTCGAGAGCTTCGTCGCCGCCGATAAACGGGCTGTAGGCGTTGTTCAGCGGGCTCGCCGACCCCTGTGGGCACCTGGCCCCTGCCTCGAAGTCGACCTTCGTGCCTTTGAAGCTTGGCGCGGAGTCGAGGCTCGGCGCAATGGAGCCGCTTTCCTCTGGGTCGCGGCAAGCACTCGGTAAGGCGGCGGCCCAAAGCGCGAGCGCCGTGAGCGAGAACCCCAAAGACAGCGAGCGCCGGTGCATGCATTCCCTTTCTTTTTTTTAGGCACACGCAGCGTGCCAAACGACGTCATTATCAATCAAGCCGAATGATTTCGCTACGGGTTCTTTCCGGTTTGGGCCTAGCTTGTGCTTTGACCCACTCCGCTTTAAAAAAAACAACGACCCGCTCAGAAGCCCTAGCATGGAAAGCAGCGGTCATTCGGCTTTCGAGCTCGGTGAGCAGCGCCGCGCGGCACTCGGTAGAACGGGGCCTGC
>JALOQD010000209.1:5000-14700 GCA_025453525.1 Myxococcota bacterium | reverse complement strand
AAGGCTGCTGGTTTTCCTCTTCCGTCGTCGCTCACGCCATGTGACGATTGCCCGATCATGTTCGTGAGCTTCTACGACGCTGCGGCATTTTGCAACGAGTTGTCGAAAACAGAGGGGCTAGCCGAGTGCTATGACCTGTCGAGCTGCGTTGGCGAGATAGGTGGAGGATGCCCTGATCCAGAGAACGCCTGCTTCGATGAACCTGGGATCTTCACCTGTACCGGCAATGTCCACCGCTACGAGTCCTATTACGACTGCCCCGGTTATCGCCTGCCCACCACTGCGGAGTGGGAGTATGCGGCGCGAGCTGGCACCACCACGCAGACCTACAACGGCGATCTTCTGAACACCGACGGGTGGGACGGCTACTGCCGCCTGGAACCAACTCTCGAACCGATCGCCTGGTACTGCAACAACACAAAGACCGCGCAGCCAGCGAAACAGAAGCAGAGCAACTCGTTCGGGCTCTACGACATGCTCGGCAATGCCTGGGAGATCATCGATTACGTCAACAACGCCACTGCATTGGATGTTGGAGAAGGCAAAACAGGACAGCCTCTCATAGACCCAATAGGACCGAGAGCGGGAGATGAAATAGACCTTCGAGGCGGCAACTACGCACGGGTTGGCTGTAGACTAACCGCTTCTGGCCACTTCAGCGCCTATCCCCGAATGCGTCACCCAGAGAGCGGTTTCCGCCCAGTCCGCACCATCCTGACCGACGAAAGCAAGTAGTGCCCCAGCAACTCACCCAATGCCCCTGCTCGTCGCGCTCGTCTTTCGATGAGCAGGGGTCTCTTTTTCGTTCATCCTTTTTGCAGGAGGCCCTGGCGAACGTTCGGCGAGGTAAAACATGCACGTGACCGATGTCGAGACCTGGATGGAGAGTGAGTGTTCGGTCTCTGCTGGGCAGAGTCGCGGCACCGAGTGGGACTGGCTGCAGTTCTACTGGAACACCTTCACCGACGGCGCGGATTGGATCCCGATCGACAAAATCAGTGGCAAGCCCTGGTCGGATATTTGGGCGCGGGTGCAGGCGGATTTGAATCTGTCTATTGATCAGAGAGTTCATTTTGACCAGATGGCACAGAATGCCGGGGTCGCGTACTGAGCCATGGAACGGCGATATTGCGCACTCATTCTGCTGCTGGAAGTTGCGATTGCATCGCAGGGTTGCTCGGCACAAAAAGAAGAGAAGACAAGTAGCCAAGGAACAGAGACCACACTGGGAACGACAACAGAAGGTCAGGAGACCAATTCAGCAACTCAGATGGATTCTGACCTTCTTGAGATGATGAGCTGGGTGAGTGTTCCAGAGGGAAGTTTCGTTTACGGCTCTCCGCCTGATTCCCTATCCAAGTGCCGGGACAAGTACACGGCAAACCAAGTGCAGGTCACCTTGACCCGGTCCTTCCGCATGGCAGAGACAGAGGTAACGCAGGCACAGTGGAAGGCCGCTGGATACCCGAACCCTTCGCCTGAACCAGAGTGCGACGACTGCCCAGTCATGTTCGTGAGCTTCTACGACGCGGCGGCGTTCTGTAACGAGCTATCGAAAAGAGGGGGTCTCGCCGAGTGCTATGATCTCTCGACGTGCGTTGGCGAGATCGGAGAAGGATGCCCTGATCCAGAGAACGCCTGCTTCGATGAACCTGGGATCTTCAACTGTACCGGCAATATCCATCGCTATGGGTCCTACTACGACTGCCCGGGATATCGCCTTCCCACGACAGCGGAATGGGAGTACGCGGCACGAGCCGGGACTCCAACGCAGACCTACAACGGCGATCTCCTGAGCACCGAAGGGTGGGACGGCTACTGCCGTCTCGAGCCAGTTCTCGAGCCCATTGCCTGGTACTGCAACAACACCAAGACCGTGCAGCAAGTGAAACAGAAGCAACCCAACGCGTTTGGGCTCTATGACATGCTCGGTAATGCCTGGGAGATCATCGATTACGTCAACAACGCCACGGCGTTGGATGTCGGTGAGGGCAAACCAGGCGAAGCTCTCGTGGACCCCATTGGCGTTAGAGAGGGCGATGAGGTCGATGTCAGACGAGGCCACTATCAGAATACAGGATGCTATCTTGCCGCAGACCAACACTTCTCCGCATATCCACGCAAGCGCCATCCCAAAATCGGCTTCCGCCCAGTCCGGACTGTCCTGGTGGACGAAAGCAAGTAGTGCCCAAGATGAAGACACATGGGCTGGCTCGGGCGGCATGCGGGGATGAAGTAGGCCGAGATCTTCTTTGATGAGCTCAGTTTCCGCTCGCCAGAAATAAAAGAGCAAGTCGGGTTCGTTTTGCAAGGGCTGCCCGCGGGCCGCGTTGTTTGGCCGTGGCGCCGTGCTAGGCTTTGGCAGAAGGCGTCGGAGGTCGGCTCTTACCGCGGCGACAGGAGAAGGCGATGCCAAACGACGGATTGGGCCTGGTCATCATCGGTGGAGGTAGGGCGGGTAAAGTGCTTCTCGATGCGCTTGACGGACTGCAGGGCGTCAACATCCTCGGCATCAGCGATCTCCGACCAGAGGCGATGGGGGTCGTCCGGGGTCGGGCCATGGGTGTGCCGTACTTCCCGGAGCTCGAGGACGCGATCGCCGTCCCTGGCGTCACGCTCATCCTCGATGCGACTGGAGCTCCGACTGTGATCGAACGCGTAGAAAAAAGCCTTAGAGAAGGCCAAACCTTCATTCCTTCCCCCGCCGCTCGCCTCATTTTCGAGCTCATTGAGTCGCAAGGCAAGGCGTCGGCCAACCTGTCTCAGGGGATCGGCGCTGGCCTCGAGGTTCTCTCGACAGTCAGCGGAAGCTTGACCGGGCTCACTTCGCGACTCGGCGATCAGTCCTTGGGTATCTTCGAGGAAGCGCAGGGCATGGCGTCGAGCTCTTCCCAGGTTAGCGCGCTGCTCCTGTCGTTGACGGGCTCGGCTCAGGAGTCTCGCCGCAACGTCGATACCATTGCCGGCTCCACGGACGAGATGTCGGCGACGATCACCGAGATCGCTTCGAATACCGAGAGGGCGAGCGGAGTGACGAGATCAGCCGCCGACAGCATGAGGCGAGCCGCTGACACGGTGAACGCGCTCGGCGCCTCGGCCAAGGAGATCAACGCGGTCACTGGAACCATCGCGGAGATCGCCGAGCAAACCAAGTTGCTGGCCCTCAATGCCACTATCGAGGCGGCGCGAGCCGGGGAGGCGGGCAAGGGGTTTGCGGTGGTGGCGAGCGAGGTCAAGGATCTCGCCAAACAGACCAATGCCGCCACCAAGAACATCCGAGCGAAGATCGAAGGGATTCAACTCGCCACTGGTTCAGCCGTGGCCGAGATCGAGGCCATGAGCGAGGTGATTCAGCACATCGACCAAATCGTTTCTAGCATTGCCGCGGCAGTGGAGGAGCAGTCGTTCACCACCAAGAACGTGGCGAGCCGTGTCCGCGACGCCGCCGGCACCATTGCGCAAATCACCTCCGGCGTCGAGGAGTCTTCTCGGAGTGCGCGTGGTGTCGTCGAGAGGGTGTCCAAGGTCAACCTTCATCTTGGAGCCCTGCGCGACGTTTCCTCCGACTTGCTGCTGACCGTGGATGATCTCAATCACACGTCCGAGCACCTCCACGATCTCCTCTTCGTTGTTGGTAAAAAATAGCAACGATCCGCTTAGTCGCCAGAATCTGGCATTCCCTTTCGAACCTCTCGGAACTCAGACATGGAACGAAACGACTCAAACAGTCGTCGGTCCTCAAGGGAACACCATATTCCGGCGTTTTGGCGGGTCGTTGAAAAATAGACGTGGTGAGGGGCCTCAATTGGGGCTAGGTTTGCGAGGCTCTTCCGACTTCAATTTCGCATGAACCTCGGACATCTCCACATCCTTGACCTTGCTGATGAGATCCTCCAAGGATGTGGCGGGCAACGCCCCGGCCTGCTTGAAAATCATGACGCCTTCTTTGAAAACGGCGAGGGTGGGAATGGAGCGAATGCCGAACGCGGCGGCGAGCTCCTGCTCCTTTTCGGTGTCTACTTTGCGAAAGGCTACGTCCGCGTGCTTGTTCGCGGCAGCGTCGAACACTGGAGCAAACGCACGGCAAGGACCGCACCAGGTCGCCCAAAAGTCGATGAGCACGATACTGTTCTTGTCGATAGTCTCTTTGAGTTCCGCTGCGGTTAGGGTTGTCGCTCCCATGGGTTTCCTCCTCGTTCAAACGGCGCCTTCGTGTTGGTGTGGGCCGTCATTGCCTCTTCACAAGGTAGACACGCCCTTCCTTTAGGCAAGTGCCAAATGCCAAAAAAAGCATATGACAAAATCGGGGTGTATCCAGACTAGCCTTGGCAGGGCCCATCGAGGTTGACATTGGTGGTCACGCGCATGGCTTGAAAAGGCCCAGCGCCATGTTTGGATTTCGCAACGCGGTGTCGCACCCTTTGGTCGTGGGTGGGTCTCGGGCAAAGGCATTTGCGCTTGACCCCGTTGCGCGTCTCTGCTACCAGACAAATGTCTGTTCACTTGTTCAGCATAGGGAGCAGTTTTGCAATAGTACATGAAGAGCCAAATGACACTCCGGACTGCGTGCATCGTGAGCACGGGCGACGAGCTCCTGCGAGGGACCATCGCCGATACTAACGCTGCATTCCTCGCGGCTCGGCTGCGCCAGCACGGTGTGTCCCTGCGTCGAATCATTGTCGTGGGCGACGATATCCAAGACATCGCTTCGGCGCTGCGAGAGGCCACAGACCTTGCCGACATCGTGGTGGTAGGCGGTGGGCTCGGCCCGACGACCGACGACGTCACGGCGCAGGCCGCGGGTTTGGCGTTTGGGAGGCCGCTTGTCCGCAACGCAACGGCCGAGCAAATGGTCCGCAGCGTGATGGCGCGTTTTGTGAGGCCAGTCCCTGAGTGCAACCTCAAGCAGGCCGACTTGCCCGAAGACTCGGAGATCTTGCCCAACGAGCGCGGTACCGCCCCTGGCTTCGCGATGCGCACGCAGCGCGGTCTCGCCGTCTTCTTGCCTGGCGTGCCTTCTGAGCTCGAGTCCATGTGGGCTGTTGTCGAGCGAGAATACTTGCCCAGTCGCGGCGTTTTTCATCGCGCCGATTTGTCGTGCTTCGGCATGGGCGAATCGGCCATTGCGGAGAAACTCGCAGGGCTCACGGCGCAGCATCCGGAGATTCGCGTTTCGTACAGGGCCGTATTCCCCGAGATCTACGTGGGCTTCGAAGCAGCAGACGCGACGTTGGTCACGCATGTGGCACAGCGAGCCCATCGAGCCATTGGTGAGGCGGTGTTCGACGTTCGCGGCCTTTCGTTGCCGAAGGTCGTCGCCGAGGCTCTCAAGACAAGAGGGCTCACCTGCGGTGTGGCCGAGTCGTGCACCGGCGGTCAAGTGGCCCGACTGCTCACCCAAGAGGCCGGCGCATCCTCGTTTTTCCGCGGCGGAGTCGTCGCCTACTCGAATGAAATCAAATCGAGGCTGCTGAGGGTATCCACAACCGACCTCGAATCCGTGGGCGCGGTGAGCGAACCCGTGGCGCGCTCCATGGCCCGTGGCGCGATGTTGGCTCTCGGAGTCGACATTGCGGTCGCGACCACCGGGATCGCCGGGCCCGACGGAGCCACTGCCGACAAGCCTTTGGGGCTCGTGCACTTCGCCGTGGCGCTCAGAGATAGAACGATTCACCACTGCCAGATTTTTAACGGATTCGCACGCACGCGCGTGCAGCGAGCCGCGGCCTATAGGGCGCTGCGCTTGTTGCTCGATGCGGTCAGGGAGTCTACATGCTGACTATTCGCTGCTTTCTCGCGGTAAAGCTCGACCTCGATACAGTGCGAGGCGTGGCCGAGGCACAGGTGGGCCTGCGCGACGCGTGCCGCGATTTGGGGATGCGAGTTGCTTGGGTGCCACCGCCCAACATGCATGTCACCTTGCGTTTTCTCGGGCAGGTGACTGAGCCTATGGCCTACGCCCTCAAGGAGATGCTCGAGCCTGCGGTGCGAGGGGTGGCACCGTTCGAGCTTTCTTCCGTGGGCCTTGGGGCGTTTCCCAGCCCGCTGCATCCCAAGACCATTTGGGCAGGGACAGGCGTGGGAACGACTCAATTATGCGAGCTCGCCGATGGCGTGACAACGCGTCTTATGGAAGCGGGCTTCAGGTTCAGTGACCAGACGTTTCGATCGCACATCACCATTGGTCGGGTAAAGGAAGGCGGGGGAGAAGCTTTCGCGAAGCATTTGTCGGGTTCGAGCGAGGAGCTATACGGTTCCTCCATCGTTCGCAACATCTACTGCTATCGCAGCGACCTCAAGCCCAGCGGCGCTGAGTACCATGCGCTGTGGCGTTTGCCGTTCGGCAAGGAATGGCATCCACCCGACACAGATATCGCACAGAACCATATCAACGAAGACTACCAGTTCGACGATGCCGACGAAGGTATCGACGATGAAGGTGGGAACGAAGACCTGGGCGCGGACAGCAGCGACCGCGACCCCGAAGGAAGCGAGGCCACATGAAGGCGACTCCGGAAAAAGACAGAGAAAAAGCACTCGATCTGGTCGTCGGCAACATCGAGAAGAATTTCGGCAAGGGCGCGATTATGCGATTGGGCGAGGGACAAGCCCTTTATGATGAAATCAACGTCATTCCCTCGGGATCGATCAGCTTGGATGTCATCCTCGGCACCGGTGGCTATCCGCGCGGTCGTGTCGTCGAGGTCTTCGGGCCAGAGTCCTCGGGCAAGACGACGCTGACCCTGCATGCCATCGCCGAGGCCCAGAGGTTGGGCGGGGTATGTGCGTTCATCGATGCCGAGCACGCCCTCGACGTGAGCTATGCTCGTAAGCTCGGTGTCAACGTGGGTGAATTGCTCATCTCCCAGCCCGACAGCGGTGAGCAGGCGCTCGAGATCACGGACATGCTGGTGCGTTCCGGCGCCGTGGATCTGGTTGTCATAGACTCGGTAGCGGCGCTCACGCCCAAGGCCGAGCTCGAGGGAGACATGGGCGATTCCCACGTGGGTTTGCAAGCGCGCCTGATGAGTCAAGCCCTGCGCAAGCTTACGGGCAACCTGTCGAAATCAAATACGTGCATCATGTTCATCAACCAGATCCGCATGAAGATCGGCGTGATGTTCGGCAACCCAGAGACGACGACCGGCGGCAACGCGCTCAAGTTTTACGCCTCGCAGCGAATCGACATTCGACGCGTGGGCGCCATTAAGCAGGGCGAGGCGATCATCGGCAACCGCACTCGGGTCAAGGTGGTCAAGAACAAGCTCGCTCCGCCGTTCCGCGAGGTCGAGTTCGACATTCTTTACGGCGAAGGCATCAGCAAGGAAGGCTGCCTCGTGGACATGGGCGCCGATGAGAACGTCGTGGAGAAAAGCGGGGCGTGGTACTCGTTCGATGGCACGCGCATCGGTCAGGGTCGCGACAACGCCAAAAACTTCCTCAAAGAAAACCCCGAGGCAGCCGGACGCATCGAGGCGAAACTCAGGGAGAACCACGATCTGCGCCAGCCGGTGCGTGGAGACAGAACGGGAACCGGTGAAAAAGCAGAAATCGTGGCGTCTCCCAAGGCGAGCCGCAAGCAGGCCTAGGGAAGAAAGGCAAAAAAGCGTGTTCTGGAAGCTCGTGGGCTTTTTGGTGCGCCTCATCTATTTCAAGCGGTTTCGCCAGGCCAACCGGCTCGGGTGTGCTGCGCGTCTCATCGGCGACGGCCGCGCAGAAGAGACCTTACGACTCGTCGACGCGGAGAGGGCGACTCTCCATGCGGATCTGCGTCCCTTGTTTCATGCAGTGAGAGCTCGGGCACTCGAAGCCCTGGACAGGGGAGCCGAAGCGCACGGAGAGTACATCGCCGCGGCTGCCGCAGATCCCGCAAGCCAGCGGGCGCAGCTGGACCTTGCGTTGTCTGAAGCATCGCTTGGACATCTCGTGCGCTCCATGACCCGCTTGCAAAACATCGCAGAGGACGCAGCTTCAGACACCGCCCTGCGCAACGTGGCAAACCAGGCCATCTCCCGTCTCCACGCCATTTGTCCTGACAGTAGTAGCTCTCAGAACCAGTAGCGGCCTTCGCAGATATTGACGGCTGGACCGGTCATCATGAGGTGGTTGTCAGCTCCCCATTCGACCTGCAGGGCGCCGCCAGGGAGAACGACTTTGACTTCGCGCCTGTCGATCAGACCCTCAAGAACGCCAGCCACGGTTACGGCGCAGGCGCCTGTGCCGCAGGCCATGGTTTCTCCGCAACCGCGCTCCCAAACCTTCACTTGAACTTCACTCGTTGAAATGACCCGCGCGAATTCCACGTTTGTCTTGTTGGGGAAGCGATCGGAGTTTTCCACGGCACGCCCGCAAGCGCGCCAGTCGAAGTCGAAGTTCTCTACGAAGGTGATGGCATGGGGGTTGCCCATGGAGACGAAGGAAAAGGTGAGTCCAGAGGCGTCGACCTTGGCGGTTGCGCCGCGCCAGTGGGGTAGAACATCAGGGCTATCCAATTGGGGTTCTCCCATATCGACTTCGATCATGTCGGGCCCGAGGGCACGGGTACGGATGAGGCCGGCCAGAGTTTGAATGCTCAGTTCTGCTCGTTCGGTCAGTCCGAGCTCTCTCACAAAGCGAGTAAAGCAGCGAACGCCGTTGCCGCACATTTGCGCAATTGAGCCGTCTTCGTTGATGATCTGCATTTCGAAATCGGCGTGCTCACAAGGTTTCGCAAGGATTAAGCCGTCAGCGCCAATCCCGAAGTTGCGGTCGCAGAGGTTTCTCGCCAAAGCGGTAAGGTCGAGGCCCAGCAGCTGCGCAGCGCGGCGAGTACCGTCGATCAAAATGAAGCAGTTGCCCAGCCCGTGCATCTTACGAAATGCAATCTCCTTCATTGGCGGGATTCTTCCTTTCTTGGGGCTCTGCCAAGAAGGCTAGGGCTTGATGACAGGGACGCCTGGCGGTGGGGTGAAGGTGAATTCCTTGGCGTCCATTCCCAGGTTCGTTTTCACTTCTGAAAAATCGAGTCTGTTGCGGTTGTCCTCGTGATCTACCACAACGGACCTTTCTACGTGAAAATCCTTAGAGCTAATATAGATCTCCACCGCCTTGAAGGGCGCGTTTTTGGCTTTGGGACGCAGCGCCAGAACATAGCCTCGACCCTCGAACCCCTGCTTGCGAGCATCGAGGACCTTGGCCGAGTATTCGTCGAGGAGCTTGCCCTCTCCAGTGAGAAACGCCAGGCTTTTCTTGAGCCGCTCCGCGTCGGCCGAACCAGTGAGAACCTGTGGGACTAGAGGCTCGTATACCCATAAAGTGGAGCCGTCATAGATAAAGAGCTTTTCCTCTGGACGCCTATACTCCCAGCGCATCATTCCCCCCTTCTTAAAGGAGACTGATCCGTAGGAGCGCTGAAGCTTGCCTTGAAACAGCTTGTGGGCCGTGGTCTGGACGAAGCTCGCTCGGTAGTCGCCGATGGAGGCGTAATATCCTTGAACCTTCGTACACAGGTCGGTGGCGTTCGGCTGGGCCTGGCCTTGAGCGACTGCAGCTCCGGAAAAAACCAGAAAAACCGTTAGGAATAGGACAGTTGTATTTAGTTTCATGATCTCCTCTTCGCGCTCCTTGTTTCTGTACAAGACCTCTATATCAAGCACATCCTAGAGTAGTTGTACGCGTTTGCCGAGGTACAAACGCTCGAAAAACCTGACGATAGGGAAGC
>JALOQD010000209.1:0-2500 GCA_025453525.1 Myxococcota bacterium | reverse complement strand
TCCGGGGATCTCCGAATCGGAAAACCGGCGTAGGTTAGAACCTACCATCTACTACTGAATACATAGGTAGTAAGAAGCGAACCCAGGGAACTGAAACATCTAAGTACCTGGAGGAAAAGAAAGCAAACGCGATTCCCCTAGTAGCGGCGAGCGAACGGGGAACAGCCTAAACCATGTATGTGTAAGCTGGCGGGCGTTGCATACAAGGGGTTGTGGGGCGTTTTGGGGAGACCTGCCAGTCTCCCAAGGAGTTAAAAAGTCAATCGATAGTGGAGCGATTTGGAAAGGTCGGCCATAGAGGGTGACAGCCCCGTACACAAAATCGAAAGACCTCCTAAAATGTCCCCGAGTACCGCAGGGCACGTGGAACCCGGCGGGAATCTGGGAGGACCATCTTCCAAGGCTAAATACTACTCGACAACCGATAGTGAACGAGTACCGTGAGGGAAAGGTGAAAAGCACCCCTGCTAGGGGAGTGAAATAGTACCTGAAACCGTGCGCCTACAAACAGTGGGAGCCCTATGGCCTTCGGGCAATGGGTGACCGCGTACCTTTTGCATAATGGGCCTGCGAGTTACGTTATGTGGCGAGGTTAAGCCGTAAGGTGGAGCCGCAGCGAAAGCGAGTCCGAAATGGGCGCAATAGTCGCATGATGTAGACCCGAAACCGAGTGATCTACCCATGGCCAGGTTGAAGCTAGGGTAAGACCTAGTGGAGGACCGAACCCACTAAAGTTGAAAATTTAGGGGATGAGCTGTGGGTGGGAGTGAAAGGCTAATCAAACTCGGAGATAGCTGGTTCTCCCCGAAATATATTTAGGTATAGCCTCGGATGATTTGCACTGGAGGTAGAGCACTGTTAGAGCTAGGGGTCTCACCAGACTACCAAACTCTTACAAACTCCGAATATCAGTGACAACAGTCCGGGAGTCAGACGGCGGGTGATAAGGTCCGTCGTCAAAAGGGAAACAGCCCAGATCGTCAGCTAAGGTCCCCAAATTCGTGCTAAGTGGTAAAGGAAGTGAAGACGCTCCGACAACCAGGAGGTTGGCTTAGAAGCAGCCATCCTTTAAAGAAAGCGTAATAGCTCACTGGTCAAGGGTCTTTGCGCCGAAAATGTAACGGGGCTCAAGCACGATACCGAAGCTACGGGTTGTCCTAAAGACAGCGGTAGGGGAGCATCGTCAGATAGATACATGGCGTATCGTAAGAAGCGCTTCAGGATCTGACGAGAGCTTATGCAGGCATGAGTAGCGATAAAGAGGGTGAGAAACCACTCTCGCCGTAAGCCTAAGGTTTCCTGGGCAAGGATAATCCTCCCATGGGTTAGTCGGTCCCTAAGTCGAGGCCGAAAGGCGTAGGCGATGGGAAGCAGGTTAATATTCCTGCACCACTGAGGATGGCGTTGAAACGAGAGGGGACGGAGAAGGGTATGCTCAGCCTCCTATTGGATGGAGGTTCAAGCAAGTAGGAGGGAGTGCTAGGACTCGATAGAGACAAACGGCATTCCAACTCCGAGATGTGATGAGGTGGCTAATTGCGGCCAATAACTGAGTGATCCCATGCTTCCAAGAAAAGCCTCGCGTTAAGCCCCTTCAGTGACCGTACCGCAAACCGACTCAGGTAGGCAGGTAGAATATACCAAGGCGCGTGAGAGAACTCTGGCTAAGGAACTCGGCAAATTGACACCGTAACTTTGGAAGAAGGTGTGCCCTAGGTGGTGAAGGACTTGCTCCGTAAGCCATCCGGGGTCGCAGAGAATCGGGGGTTGCGACTGTTTACTAAAAACACAGGACTCTGCTAAACCGAAGCCCCAGTAAACGGCGGCCGTAACTATAACGGTCCTAAGGTAGCGAAATTCCTTGTCGGGTAAGTTCCGACCTGCACGAATGGCGTAACGACATCCCCGCTGTCTCAGCCAGAGACTCAGCGAAATTGACATGTGGGTGAAGATGCCCACTACCCGCGGCTAGACGGAAAGACCCCGTGAACCTTCACTATAGCTTGGCAGTGAATTTCGGGTGTGTCTGTGAAGGATAGGTGGGAGGCTTTGAAGCCGGAGCGCTAGCTTCGGTGGAGCCATCCTTGGGATACCACCCTGATGCATCTGGAATTCTAACCTGGACCCGTTACCCGGGTCGGGGACACTGTCTGGTGGGTAGTTTGACTGGGGCGGTCGCCTCCCAAAATGTAACGGAGGCTCGCGATGGTTCCCTCAGGCTGATTGGAAACCAGCCGTAGAGTGTAAACGCACAAGGGAGCTTGACTGCGACACCGACGGGTGAAGCAGATACGAAAGTAGGCGTTAGTGATCCGGCGATTCCGCATGGAAGGGTCGTCGCTCAAAGGATAAAAGGTACTCCGGGGATAACAGGCTGATCTCCCCTGAGAGTTCATATCGGCGGGGAGGTTTGGCACCTCGATGTCGGCTCATCGCATCCTGGGGCTGGAGCAGGTCCCAAGGGTTTGGCTGTTCGCCAATTAAAGCGGTACGCGAGCTG
>JALOQD010000208.1 GCA_025453525.1 Myxococcota bacterium | reverse complement strand
AATGCTTCCCGGCTGCCACGCGGGATGCCTCGCTCCAAGCTTTCACGAGGCACACCCGCTGCGCGCCGCAAAGCATTTTCATTCTCATTGGTGGTCGCGACAGCGGCCATGAGCGTTTGGGGGCGAACGCTCATTCGTCGCCCTCCTGAAGCGCATCGAGATCTTCGGCAGGCTCGATGGCCTCGGTGTGGACCACGGCCCTGCCGGTCAATGGGTGGATCTCCAAGGAGTACGTGCGTTCCTCGCCATCGGTGAGCTGCACGATGGCATGCTCGGTGAGACCCCCTGGGAAAAAGTACAAGAAGGCCTTGCCCTCTTTGCGGCCGCGGGGATCGTGAGGGGTGTACACCGCCGCGAACTGCGTTTGGCCGCCGAGCTCGTGGGGCTGACCTGCCTTGCCCTCGACCGGGGCGAAGCTCGGCCGGCGGTATCCCTTGGCGCTGCCTGCGCTGCGTTGCCCGGAAAGGGACGCGAGAAAAGGATCGGTCACCGTCACCATGCCGTTCTCGCCCGTGAGCATGGAGGCCATATCGGTGCCCCCGCCGTTCATCATCGCCATGCCCAGCGACAGGGCCGAGCCCATGGGCGAGCTGCCGCTGGACAGAGCCGAGGCATTCCCCGCAGCGCCTGCCTCCGGCGCATCCCCGGTCGCTGCAGGAGCCGCCTCGTCGGTCTCGTCTTCCTTCACATCCTCGCGGTGCAATCCCGAGCCAGTCTCGTCCGAACGGTTGAGCACCAGCCTGCCTTCGGTGTCCTCGATGTGGACCGTGCGGGCCTCGAAATCGAGCACCACCCGCGTGGCCTTTCCCGTGGAAACGGAATGAGAATAGGCCGCGCGAGCCGCGGCAGCCACTGTCCAGCACGACGAGCGCAGACGGGCGCGGGTCACGGCGCCCACGGACAACACGATGCCCGAGGTCGCCAGGCCCACGATGACGAGCACTATCATCACCTCGATGAGAGTGAAGCCCGCCGTTTGTCCTCGCCTGCGCATGATTCGCTCCGCCCCCTATTCGCCCGACGCTCGGCCGACGTCGTCCTCGGTGTTGTCCTGACCGTCTGGGCCCATGGAATAGACCTCCATATCGCCCTCGGAGCACTTGATGACGAACTCCTTGCCCCAGGGATCTTCGGCGCGCTTCGATTTATCGAGAAAGCCCTCTTCCTGGAGCTGCTTGGCATCCGGACACTTGCCTGGGTTGTCCGCGGTGAAGAGCTGGACCGCGCTGCGCATCGCGGCGACGTCGGACTTGGCGGCATTGACTTGGGCTTTCTTGAATTGGGGAAATACGGCCACAGCCACGCCCGCGGCGACCATGGCGATAATGATGGTCACAATCATGACTTCGATGATGGTCATACCGCGCGCGCTCCCATGGCTCGCGGCACGACGGGTAATCGGGTGAAGTGTCATAGTTTTTACTTGATTCATGGCTCTCCTCGTTCCTTGTGGTCAAAGACTCACGATGTTATCGACTCCGGACGCAAGGCCGTCGGGCCCGCCGGAAATCACTTGCAAACCGTCGCTCATCTCTCCGGCCGGACAACGCAGCAGGTACGGCTGTCCCCACGGATCGGTCAGCGGTTCCATGTAGCGCGACTCGCCCGGTGGCGACACGAGCTCCTCCATGTTGTCCGGGCAGCGCCCGTGATCAGCGCGAAACAGCCGCACGGCGTGCTCGATGCGGGAGATATCGACCAGGGCCTGGCGAATGCGGTTGCGCACCTCGAGGTTGGCCATGGCCCAGGTCACGTAAAAGCAGGCCGCGCACAGGAGCGCTGCGGTCGACAGGCGTCGCATCCACGGAGAAGCTTTTCTCTGGCGCTTGGGATCTCCGAGGATCTGCCTTTTTTCACCTTTTAAAAACATCTCGCTTACCGTCCCTGCCTAGCCGATGAACTGGTTCATCTGCATCAGCGGCAAGAGAATCGCAAAAACGATAAAACCAGCGGACACGCCCATCACCAGGATCATGACCGGCTCCAGAAGCGCCGTGAGCGCCGAGACCTTGGCGTCGACCTGGGCGTCATAGGATAAGGACACGTTCTCGAGCATCTCCTCGAGCTGTCCTGACCGCTCGCCCACCGCGATCATGTGAATGACGATGGGCGGAAAGCGGCCAGAAGCCCGCAGCGGGTCGGCGATGCTCTCGCCTTCGCGGATGGAAGATGACGCCTCGGTCACCACCTTCTCGAGCACCGAGTTGCCGAGCACGCCCTTGGTGATTTCGAGAGCCGTGAGCACTGGCACGCCCGAAGAAAGAAGGGTCGCCAGGGTCTTGGAAAACCGGGAGATGGCGATCATCATGGCCAGGCCGCCGAAGATCGGGGCCCACAGCACGAACCGATGCCAGTCGTACTCTCCCTTCTCCGTGGCCTTCCATTTGCGAAAGCCCCAAAACCCAAAACCGATCAGGATGGCGAACAACCACCACAGGTTCTTCATGGCATCGCTCATGAAGATGAGAATCCGGGTAATGATCGGCAATTCCTGCCCTAGGTTTTCGAAAATCGCCGTCACCTTGGGCACGACGAACACCAACATCACCGACAGGATCAGCACGCCCGCAACGAGCATGAAGAGCGGATAGGCCATGGCCGCGAAGACCTTCGAGCGCAACCGGTGTTGGGCGTCGATGAAGTCCGCGAGCCGCCCCAGCACTGCCTCGAGATTTCCCGACTGCTCGCCGGCATTGACCATGTTGCAATACAGATCGTCGAACAGCTTGGGGTGCTTGCTGAAGGCCTCGGACAGGCTCGTTCCTTGGTTGACCTGATCTCGCACGTTGGTCAAGGCGCCCTTCATGTCCGGTTTGTCCATCTGCTCGATCACTGCAGAGAGAGACTCCACGAGGGAGATGCCGGCCTTGGTCAAGGTGGCGAGCTGTCTGGTGCACAAGGCGATGTCGAGCTTGCTCACGCGGTTCTTGAAGTACCGCGCAAAGTCCACCTCTCCGCGGACGCTGCCCGGCCCCTTCTCCCGCAGCGAGGTGATGACAATGCCGTCTCGCTTGAGCGTGGCGCGCAAGGTCTTCTCGCTTTCGGCATCCTGCAGTCCCTTGACATTCTTTCCGTCGTCTCTGCGGACACCTTTGTACTCGTATATCGGCAACGCCGCCCTCCCGCCCTAGTGAGCGTCCTCGTGAGTGACGCGCAAGACTTCCTCGATGGTCGTTTCGCCGCTGAGCACCTTGCGGACGCCGTCATCTCGCAAGGAGATCATCCCCTCTTCCTTGGCGACGCGCTTGATGGTGTTGGAGTCGGCGTTGCGCAGCACGTGATTGCGCACTTCGTCGGTGATCATCACCATCTCGTAGATGCCGGTCCGGCCGCGGTACCCGGTGCCCATGCACTCGTCGCATCCCACAGCCTGGTAAAGAGCCAGCTGTCCGCTCTTCAAAGGCACGAGAGGCCGCAGCTTCTCCCACCCGGACAAATAGATCGGGGATTTCGGCCGCGGCGGCAAAACGTAGGGGTTCTTGAGATCGACCCCGAGCTCGCGAAGCTGTTCTTGCGATGGATGAAACAGCATCTTGCAGCTCGGACACAGCAAGCGCACAAGGCGCTGGGCCTGAATGCCGAGGATGGACGAGGCCACCAGGAAGGGCTCGATATCCATTTCGACCAATCGCGTCAGAGCTCCCGCAGCATCGTTGGTGTGGATCGTCGACAGCACCAAGTGTCCGGTCAGAGAGGCCTGGATGGCGATCTCGGCGGTCTCCCGGTCGCGGATCTCGCCCACCATGATGACGTCCGGATCCTGGCGCAGGAAGGCGCGCAAACCGCCGGAGAAGGTGAGGTTGATCTTGGGATTCACATGCACCTGGCCGATGCCTTCGATGTCGTATTCGACCGGGTCCTCGACCGTGAGGATATTGCGATCCGGTGAATTGATCTGCTGCAGGCCCGCGTACAGCGTGGTCGTCTTGCCCGAGCCCGTGGGACCGGTGACGAGGATGATGCCGTGGGGCCGGCGAATGAGCCCGTGAAACAGATTGTAATGATCGGGCCAAAAACCGAGATCGGAGACGTCGTGAAGCACCGACTCCTTGTCGAGCAGTCGCATCACCACGCGCTCCCCTTGACTCGTGGGGATGGTGGAGACGCGGACGTCGATGCTCTTGCCCGCGATCTTCAGTCCGATGCGGCCGTCTTGCGGCAGGCGCTTCTCGGCGATGTTGAGCTTGGCGAGGATTTTCACGCGGGAAATGATAGAGGGCAAAAACGCCTTATTGGCCTTCTTGGCCTGGTGCAGCACGCCGTCCACGCGGTAGCGCACGCCCACCTCGCGCTCCAGGGGTTCGATGTGGATATCGCTGGCTCGCCTCTTGATCGCCTCGAAGAAGAGCGAGTTCACCCAGCGGATGATCGGGGCCTCGTCCTCGGCGTCGATGAGGTCGGTGAGCTCCTCCTCGCTCGAGTGCTCCTTGTCGCCGAGCTCGTCGCCGTCGGTCTTGCGCTCGTAGACCTCGTTGATGGCCTCGACGATGGCGTCGCGAGGCACGACCACCGGCACCACCGGCTTGCCGAGCAAGGCCTGGACGACATCGAGAGCACCGAGATCGAATGGATTGCCGCAGGCCACCCGCACGTCGCCGCCCACCTCGGACAAAGGCAGGATGCGGTTGCTCTTGGCAAAGCTCACCGGCACCTTGGCAAAGAGATCCATGTCGACTTCGTCGGCGCGGATCTTCTCTTTGAACTCGAGGTCCATCTCCTCCGCAACCACCGCCCACAGCTTCTTCTCGTCGACGGCGTTGGAGGAGAGGAGCGTCTCCACGAGCGAGCCCCCCTTGCTGGCCCTGGTCTTGAGCGCTTCATCGAGCTTTTCGGCCGAGACCACCTCGCGGTCCACGAGGATCTCGCCGATGAACGTATCGCGGCGTTTGTCCACGTTTACTCCTGTGGTGGTTGAAGCGGGGGCGTGGGGGACGGGGCCGGCGTTTCTGCGACCGCCGGAGCCTCTTCGTCCGAGCTCTCCGCAGATCCCTCGACACCGACTTCATCCGGGAACATGACCGGCGGTTTGCGCGTGTGCACGACGATGGTCGGCCCCATCGATTGGTTCATGAGCTCCTTGTCGCGCTCGGCCTGACTGATGACCTTTTCGAGCTCGGTGACCACGCCATTGGTGCGGGACCAGTCGAGATGCGGATCGATGCGGTGATACTCGAACGCCGTGAATCGCTCGATGAACTCGCGGCGCTCGGCCATCTTGTGGGCGAAGATCTCGCGGATGTCCTCGGAATTGCGGATGATGTACGGCGTGAGGAAGATGAGCAGGTTCTTCTTTTCCACCTTGTGCGTTTTGCTGCGGAACAAGACGCCGAGAACGGGAATGTCTCCGAGCAGAGGGACCTTGGTGATGGTCTCGACATCCTTGTCGGTCATGATGCCGCCGATAACGATGGTCTGTTGGTCTGCCACCACGGCCGTGGTCGTGGCTTCCTGCTGAATGAGGCTTGGGCCGAGGGAGGGATCGATGGATTTGACGTCGCTGTTTTTTAACTTAATTTCCAGGCGCACCTGGTTATCGTCGTTGACGTGGGGCGTGATCTTGAGATCGAGGCCGACGTTCTGACGACCGATCGAATAGCCTCCCCCCATGCCACCGAGTCCTCCGGTCAGGCCGCTGAGCAAGCCTGCGGCGGAATTGTTGGCCCCGCCCAGGGACTGAGCCGCCTGGGACAAGAACGCGCCGCCCGCATTGTAGCCCTGCTGCATGGGAACGTTCTCGCCCACGCTGATCGATGCCTCGACGTTGTCGGTGGCCAGGATGTGGGGCATGGACAACACGTTCGAGTCGGAATTGGTCTGCATCAGTTGGAGCGCCACGCCAAAGGAGGGCAAGGAAACGCCGGGCATGCCCGGAATGTCGATTTCTGGTCCGCGCAGGCCAGCGGCGAGACCGTTGATCGTGCCAGGGACGAGCAGCAGCGAGTTGAGCTTGGGGTTGACCAGGCTCTGGCCGTAGAGCAGCGACTGCTTGTCGCCCGACCCGATGGCGCCTCCGGTGTGGAGGCCCATTCCCACTGACAACTCCTTATCGACGCCAACGAGCATAATCACGGCCTCGACGAGGACCTGGCGCTGCATGACGTCGAGCTTCTCGATGACCGACTTGAGGGACATGTAGTCGCGCAGGGAGGACACGATGACGAGGGAGTTGGTGGACTTGTCGGGAGAAATCTCCAGCTCGCCCTCGAACAGCGACTCAGCCTCCCCGCCTCCCTTGCCGCCCTTTTTACCGGCGCCCTTGCTCGCGCCCTTGGACAGCGTGTTGAGGGTCTTGGCGAGCTCTTCGGCCGAGGCATGCTGCAGCTTGTGCACGTGCATCGTGCCCTCTCCCTGGATCGGCACGTCCAGGCGCTTGACGAGCTCGAGGATGCGCAGGTACTGAGGCTCCGAAGCCACGATGATGAGGGAGTTGGTGCGCTCGTCGGGCATGATCTTGGAGATGCTGCCCTCCTGCTCGCCTCCACCTCCGCCAGGGCCTGGCCCTGGGCCACCTTCGCCCATGGGCTGCGTGCCTCCAGCCCTGTTTCGCCGACTCTTGGGGGTAGCGGACCCGCCTTTACCCGACCCTCCCGCGACGTCGAACAGCTCCTTGATGCGCTCGGCGAGCTCCGTGGCATCTGCGTAGTTGATGGGCTCTATCCAAATCTGCTCACCGGTTCCCGGCACGTCCAAGGCCTGGATGAGCTTCATCAAGCGGCGGATGGACGAGCCGTAGTCTGTAATGATGACCATATTGGTGGGAGCATAGACGGTCACGTCGCCCTCGGGCGACTTGAACCGCCCGAGCAGCTCGGCCAGATCCTCGGCCCGCACATGCTTGAGTCGGTGCAAGCGAGTGACGATTTCGTCGCCCGGGGGTACGCGTCCAGAGGTAATCGACGTATTGCGCGCGGTCGTATCGCCCAGGGGCATGAGCTTGAGGTAGCGGCCAGCCGGCACCACTGTCAGGCCGTTGACCTGCAACACGCTCAGGAACGCCTGATAGGCTTCCTCGGCGTTGATCTTGGTGGGCGCGTAGATGGTCGCCTTCATGCTTGGCACCTTGCTGCCCAAGATGAAGGACTTACCCGTGATATTGCCTATGATTTTGATAAGCTCGACAAGATCAGCGTCGACGAGATTGAACGAAAACCGCGTGCCCTTCTTGGGCTTTTTAAACTCGATGCCCGTGGCCATTTCCTGGGGCATGGCCACCCTCTCCCACGGAGAAGGAGATTCGGTGCCCGAGGCAGAGCCCGGCGGCGGCGGGGGAGTGCCTGGTCCTGGCGCGCCCGCGCCCTCGGCCTCTTCCCCGGCATTGCGACCCGCCTGCCCCGGAGCAGCGCCGACCTTTGTCATGGTTGGCCGAGCATTGCGCATCATCGAAGGCGACGGCCCTCGCACAGTGGGCCCGCCGGGCCGCGCTCTGCCAGGACGCTTGGACTGCGGTGGCGGCGGCGCATCTTCGTCCTGGGCAAAGACCGCGGTGGGAGACAGCGCCACGCCCAAGGCGGGCACGGACTGGGCCAGGAAGAAGAGAAGAGCCGAACGCGCCGCTCCGACGCGGAGATTGCGTAAAGAAAACAAATTGAAACTCGAAATCATGAACCGTCACTCGTCCTTTCTGCATCGAACGACAGCAAGTTGTATGCAATTCACGTACCGAGTCAAGCACGGGGTAACGCTTCGGTTTTTTTGGCAGTTTTCGCCAAGGTCACCTTGGGCCAAGAGCGCTTCGAGACAAAATGTCACACGGGAATCGCCGAGGTCGGCCCTCTTGTCACTGTGAGCTCTGCCTCTCACTCGTCCTCCCCGAGAAGATCCAGCTTGCGGTAGATGGTGCGCGGCGCGATGCCGAGGATCTGGGCCGTGAGCTTCTTGTCTCCCCCAGTGTGGCGCAGGGTCTCGCGGATCATCCGCAGCTCGACCTCCTCGAGGGTGGCGCCCATGGGAAAGACGAGCTGCCCCTCGCAGCGCTCGCCCTGCACCACCCGTTCGGGCAGATCGGCAACGGCGATGGCATCACCGCGGCACAGCACCACGGCCCGTTCGACGACATTCTCGAGCTCGCGCACATTGCCCGGCCAGCAGTAGCCGCACAAGACCGCCAGGGCTTCTTTTGTAAACCCTGCGAGATTCTTGCCATTTCTCTGGTTGTGGCGGACGAGGAAGTGCTCGGCGAGCAGGGGGATGTCATCCTGGCGCTGGCGCAGGGGGGGGAGCGTGATGACGATGACGTTGAGTCGGTAAAACAAGTCTTCCCGGAACCCGCCGCGCTTCGTTTCGTCTTCGAGATCGCGGTTGGTGGCGGCAATGACTCGTACATCGGCCCGCTCGGTCTTGCCTCCCAAGGGCTCGAACTCGGACTCCTGGAGCACGCGCAAGAGCTTGACCTGCACTGTCAGGCTCATCTCGCCGACTTCGTCGAGGAAGATGGTGCCGCCGCTCGCCTGGCGAAACCTGCCTTCGCGGCGTGCCACCGCGCCGGTGAACGCGCCCTTTTCATAGCCAAAAAGCTCGGCTTCCATGATGGTCTCGGGTAGGGCCGCGCAGTTGACTGCCACAAACGGCCCGCTGCCCCGGCTCGAGGCGTCGTGAATGGCCCTGGCCATGAGCTCCTTGCCCGTGCCAGACTCGCCCAGGAGAAGGACCGTGGCGTGGGAAGGAGCGGCCTGCATCCCCATGTCGAACGTCCGGCGAAACGCGGGGCTCGACCCCACGAGGCTTCGCTTTTCGAGGCTCGAGAGCTTGGCTCGCAAACTGCGATTCTCCGCGATGAGCTCGTGCTTCTCCAGGGCGCGGCGGACTGTCCTAATGATATCGGCCCTTTTAAACGGTTTCTCGACAAAATGATTGGCCCCGGCCTTCATGGCCTCCACCGCGGTCTCCACGTTGCCATAGGCGGTCATCAGCACCACCTCGATGCCCGGCGACACGGCCTTGACCGCGCGCAGCAGCTCCACGCCGTCCATGCCGGGCATCATGAGATCCGAGAGCAGCACGCTCACCTCCCCATGGCGGACGATGTCGAGCGCCACTTGGGGATCGGTGGCGGTGATGACTTTCATGCCTTCCTTGGAAAATACCTTCTCCAAAGAAACGACATTGTTTTTGTCGTCATCCACGATAAGCAATACAGGCTCTGATATGGAATTCATCACGACTCCTCCAGTCTCCGACTAACCCCAAGCAAAGATCGAGCCGCCCACAGGAGGTCCACAAAACCCTTGTTTTGCACCTGAACAGCGAGGCTGAACCTGCGATGCGTTGCCATTTTGTCACACAGTAGAATAGCGCGTCACAGCCATTGCCAAAATGACAATCCCACCGGGCGAGACAGAATCTACTCCAGGTAAGCGATGGTGCGGATCAGAGCGGACAAGCGCTTCTTCACTTGGACAGAAGGGGTGATGAAACGAATCCCCATGCCACGCTCGTGAGAGCGCCCCACGGAATCGACCCAGACCACTTCGCCATCGAGAAGGAGCTTCTCGCCGTCATCGGGCATGCGGAACTCGAGCCGCAAAAAGGTCGCGACTGGAAGCGGATGCTCGGTCACGAGAAAGATGCCGAGCTCGGACACATCGCTCGTGCGTGAAAACAGGTAGGTCTCGCCTTGCCGGTAATTCACATCCAGCTTGAGAGGCGCCCGGTTGCCAACGCGGCGATCCGCGCTGTTCTCCGGAGTTTGGGGAGCTTTGTCGTCTAGATCTGACATCACGCTCGGCATGATAGCGCTTTCCTGCAAGTTTGCTAAAGCTTGAGCCACCATGGACGGACCGAGCGAGCTTCGTGAAATAAAAAAAGAGATCATCGAGTCGCGCGGGCTCATCATCAAATCCAACAACCTCGCCAACGCGCTCTCCGCCGAGGTGCGCTCCATCGCCAAGCGCCAAACGTCGTACGAACGACGCTTGACCTGGAACTCCGTGGGAACCTATTTCTTGGTCGCGGTGGCGATCTGGGTGGGGCTGCACATCGTCTACAGCCAGCGGCAGGGCTCCCTCACGACAGCGCTCGAAAAGGAGAAGACCAAAGTCGAGGAAGCGCAAAAGGCCCTTGCGACCATCAAGGCCGAGCGTGGTGAGGCCAAGGAGCGCCCTGGTCGCGAGGCCCTCGACAGCCTCCTGTCCTTGGTCGAATCCAAAGAGCGCCAGGCAGCGATTGAAGCCTACGGGAAAATCGATAGCGAGACCCTCACGCCCATCGAGCGCAAGCTCCTGGATTCGGCGATTCTGTCGTTCCGCAACGACTTGTCCATGCAGCATTACACCCGAGGGCTCGAGCTCGTGGGCGGACAAAAATTTGCTGAAGCTGTGGAGGCACTGCGCACGGCCCTCGAATACCGCGACGAAGGCGGCCACTCTACCTCGGCCAAGCTGCAGCTCGCCGACTCGCTACGGCTCCTAGGCAAACCGCGAGAGGCGATCGCCATTCTTCAACGCCTCCTCGAGGAGCAGGTCGATCGCGAGCTGGCGGACGATGCCTATTGGTACCTCGCCCTGGCCTACGAAGACGCGCATCAAAAGGATGAGGCACGCTCGGTGCTGCGCTCCCTGATGCGCCAGTACCCGGACAGTCAGTACGTGCGAGCCGCCCGGGTTCGCGTCGCCGAGATCCAGCTTAAAATGTATAAAGACGAGTAGACCCGCAGATATTTTCTCTCGTTATCACAAATATTTTCAACTCTCGTCCTGCGGTTTGATACAATCGGATTCACAAAACCTTCAGGCGAACTGGCGACTATCGAACGAGGTTTGAGCTCGTAGAATGACCAACCGCCCATGAAAAGAGGGACCACCCATGAAGCAGGTGCAATCCGTTCCTTCCTGGTGCTGCCTGATGCTCGCGACCGTTGCGTTCGGGTGCAGCAATGGCAGTGGGTTCACTGGAAATAGGCAGCGAGACACCCGTGACGACGGCAACCAAACAGCCACCGAGGATGTCATCGTCACGACCGATTCCGGCTCGGGCGTCGATTCCGGCTCGGGCGTCGACTCCGGTTCGGGTGTCGATTCCGGCTCGGGTGTCGACTCCGGCTCGGGTGTCGACTCCGGCTCGGGCGTCGACTCCGGCTCGGGCGTCGACTCCGGCTCGGGCGTCGACTCCGGCTCGGGTGTCGACTCCGGCTCGGGCGTCGACTCCGAGGACACCTCTTCCTCGGGCAGCGACACGCCCCATGACACGGTCGCCACAGACACGGGAAGCTCGACCACCACCGCAAAGGACACGTCGAGCGAATCGGCATCGGAATCCGACACCGTTTGGCCGTGCAATCCGTCCGACTATCCTCGTTGCAAAAGCGCCGACATCGTCCAGACCTGCACTCCAACGGGCATCGTGGAAGAAAACTGCGGCCAGGGGAAGAGCTGCTGCGAGGGCGAGTGCCTCGACCACATGTGCACGCCCTACGGGGATTTTACCTGCCTCGACGACACTACTTATCGAATCTGCGATTCCTGTGGCACCTCGATGCTCGAGCAGGAGTGCGACGACAACTTCTACTGCGATGAGTCGAAAGAGACCTGCTCGTGCGAGTACCCGGTAAATATCATGTTCGTTCTGGACGCCTCTGGGTCCATGCAACTGTCCTCGGTGAACGGCTCCACTCAGTGGGACATCGCCCGGTCCGCCATCGCCAATGTCATGGCGAGCTACCCGCGGCTCGTGTACGGCCTGTCCACCTTTCCAGATCGCACCGTGACCTGCGACGCCGGAAATATCTGCGACGGCGATGGCGGCTGCGACTTCACGCAGGACGTCATCTTCGACCTCGGCCAAACCGACGCCATGGACCTCAACGCGTACCTCGCGAGTCGGACCCTCGCTAGCGACAGCGATGACCTGTTGTACGTCAAGACGCCCCTGGTCGGCATGTTCGAGCACTTCGTCAACGATTACCCGACAAGTGGCCCGATCAAGACGCACGAGTACCCCTCGTACCTCGTGCTGATCTCCGACGGTGAAGACAGCTGCTACAACCCCCTGCGCCCTGCAGCGGCCATCGGCCCCTTGGGAAGGGCAGTGCGCCGCCTCGTCGACGATTGGAAAGTGAAGACCTATGCCATCGGCTTCAACCTCAAGGGCGGTGAAAGCCAGCTCAACGCCATCGCCATGAACGGCGGCACGGGCCGAACGAGCTTCATCCCAGCGACGAACCCCAAAGATCTCAAGATCGCCCTCGACGCCATCCTCTCGTCCATCAACCCGCGCAACTGCTCGAGTCAGGATCCCATCGTGGATCCCAACTGCGCGGGTTCTGGGTTGTCGGACAGCGACAGTGACGGCTGGTGCTCGAGCCTCGACTGCAACGACGGCCTCAAGACGGTCAACCCGAGTGCGTTCGAGATCGCCGGAAATAGCGTGGACGACAACTGCGATGGCCTCACCGACATGGCCGACAATGAGTACGACGACGACGGCGATGGCCGCAGCGAAAAACAGGGAGACTGCGATGACGCCGAGCCGCTCGTTGGCCCAGATGCCCTGGAGGTCAAGGATGGCATCGACAACGACTGTGACGGTGCCATCGACGAGTCCGAGCCCTGCGACTGCGGGGCAGCGACCGGTACGAGCATCGACAACTTCGCCTGCGCCGCAGAGCTGTCCTGTCCGTCCCGGTTTGCCGCCGGGCGCTCGGTGAGCTCTCCCACCGGCGACAACCTGACGAGCCCAAATCGCGCGTACAACGCGGTCACCCGCTTTGGCAACTCGGGCAATGGCCTCGCCTCGCGCAGGGGCGGCTCCTACGCGCTGCTGGGCACCGGTGACGTTCTCGACCTCACCCACAACGATGATCTGGGAGGTACCAACATCGGCAGCGACCCATACTCGGGGGACGGCTACGACATCTACGATGTCGTCGAATATTCAGTCACCCTCACCGCACCCCTCAATGCTCGGGGCTTCAGCATCGACTACGTATTCTTCTCGGCCGAGTACGACGAGTACGTAGGAACCGAATACAACGACAAGTTCTACATTTTGATGAATGCACCAAAGACCACGGGGGGCAAAAGTCGAATTATCAACTTCACGAGCTGTCGAAACCCCTCGGCGTACTACGACTTCGCGGCGCCCACATGCCCACTGCCGAGCGGTTACTGCTGCTACGTCGCCATCAATACGGCCTTGTCCGAGTGCTGTTGGTACGGCGGCTGCTCGCCCAGCGGCAACACCGACATCTCGGGAACCGGTTTCAGTTGTGGTGCCAAGGCCAATGAATACATCGAATCGAACGGTTGGGATTCCGCCGGCCCGACCTCGGACGCCTATCTGTGGGGCAGCTCGACAGGCTGGCTCAAGACCACCTGGACCGTGCAGCCTGGAGAAACGTTCCTCCTGCGGTTCCACATCCATGACACGTCGGACCACCGGTTCGACTCTCAAGTCATCCTCGACAACTTCACATGGTACACCACGCCCGTCACCCCAGGCACCGAGCCCATCTGAGAGCCATTCCTTTTCGTTCCAAAGGTTTGCAAGAGCTGCGACCCCATCCTATGCTCAGAGACGGGATATGAACGACACCTCGAAGAGCATCGCGCAAGCCTCGCCCCTCGCCCGGCTGGACATCGAGGCCGAGCGCAGCGTGCGCTACCGTCGCCCCCTGGCCATCGCCGTGATCGCGACAGACCGCGACATGAAAGCGGAGCAGCTCGAGGGCGTGCTCTCCTGTCTTCGCCAGCCCGACGAGGCCTATCTTCTCGGGCCGCGGACCGTGTTGCTCCTTTTACCCGAGACCTCGGACAAGGCCGAGATCCCCGTGCGCCGCGTGCTCCGCCATCTCGGCGACAAGGCCGCAGGCGGCATCGCTCAGTGCCCCGCCGATGGCTCGGATGCCGCAAGCCTCATCGAGGCAGCGCAGCGCGCCGCGGCCAGGGCGCACCTCGGAGAGATTGAAAGCGCTCGGTTCGACACGAATGTATTCGAGCTGGCCGGCCACAGAATCGTCGTCGCAGATCCGGTGTCCAGGCAGCTCTTCGGGCTCGTGCGACGGCTCTCCCGCAGCACCATTCCCGTGCTCCTGGTGGGCGAAACTGGCACGGGCAAGGAAGTGACGGCTGCGGCCGTGCATTGCCTCTCTCCGCGTCGAGAGGGTCCTTTCGTGGCTGTCAACTGCGCGGCGCTCCCCGAGAGCCTGCTCGAAAGCGAGCTGTTCGGCCACGAGCGAGGAGCGTTTTCCGGCGCCGAAAGAGCGCGCGCAGGTCTGCTCGAGTCAGCCTCGGGCGGCACCATGCTGCTCGATGAGATCTCCGAGGCTTCGCCCCGAGTCCAGGCCGAGTTGCTACGAGTGATCGAAACTCAGACCGTGCGGCGGCTCGGAGCAGTGGCGGAAATGCACATCGATGTCCGCCTCGTGGCCGCCACCAATCGCCCCGTGCAACCAGATCTCGACTCTGGAAGGCTGCGCAGAGATCTCTATTACCGACTCGGCGCCGCAGCAGTGCGCTTGCCGCCCTTGCGAGAGCGCCCAGGGGACATCGAGCCCCTGTGGCATCTCTTTATCGAAGATGCCTGTCGCCGACTGGGCAGGCCCGCTCTCGGCCTGTCCGAAGAGGCCAAACAAAGACTGCTCCACGCGGACTTTCCCGGCAACGTTCGGCAACTGCGGCAGCTCGCCGAGTACCTCGCGGCAGTGGTGGACGGACCTCTCGCAGGCGTCGAGCATCTTGAAGACAGAATCGAATCACACGTCTCGCCCTCGTCCCCACTCGAAGAGGCGCAGCCTTTGGAGAACGGCGCCCTCTCGAATCTCGCGCAGGAGGTTCGCCAGCTCGAGATCCGCCGCATTCGCCAGGCTCTCGAGGCGAGCCACGGCGTCCGCGTTCGGGCCGCGGAGATCCTGGGCATGCCGCTGCGCACGCTGGTCGCCAAGATAGCCCGCTACGGGCTATCCGATATTCCCAGCAGCAGGGAGCGGCAAAGGTGAGCGGCGTGGAACCCTTTGCGCCGCCTCGTGAATTCGATGGATATCGAC
>JALOQD010000207.1 GCA_025453525.1 Myxococcota bacterium | reverse complement strand
CTGCTCGTATTTTTTTGCGGTTTGTTCGTCGTGGTCGCGGCCTTGCTGCGCACCGGGCTCGTCGACGGATTCTGGCGAGCTGCGCAGCCGTACGCCGACCTCCGCTCGATGGGTGGCCTCGCCGTGCTGACGGCTGCCGTCACCGCGGGCTCCAATCTCGTTTCCAACGTCCCCATGACCCTCATCGCCGCGCCGTTCGTCCCAGAGCTAGGCAGTGGTGCCATTCCGTGGGTTCTCTTGTCCTACGTCGCCACCGTGGCTGGTAACCTGACGATTCTAGGCTCTGTGGCAAACATTATCGTCGCCGAGAGGGCTCGCGAGCACTACGAGCTCGGGTACGCGGAATACCTGAGGTTCGGATTGACCTCAACTGTGCTATGTCTGGCTTTGGGAGTTGGGATACTGGCCCTATTGGTGAAAGGTTAAAACTCATGGGACATCATTCGGCACGCTCGGCTTATGAGCAGTTTGCCCAGCGCATCAACCGCTACCCCACTGGCGCACCGCCCACGGAGCTGTTGTTCCGGATCCTCGAAATGCTCGTGTCCGAGCAAGAGGCCAGGGCCATTGCGCAGCTGCCGATAAAGCCATTTACCA
Organism: Myxococcota bacterium; assembly: GCA_025453525.1. GTDB lineage: Bacteria > Myxococcota_A > Polyangia > JAAYKL01 > JAAYKL01 > JALOQD01. The sequence goes on along the minus strand of JALOQD010000207.1, from coordinate 9,352 downwards.
TAAAGGCAGCAGCCCGCACCTGGAAATCCAGCGAAACGGAGGCGCACAAGATCCTCGACGGGCTCGCAAGCCGTGGAGTGCTGCTCGATGTGGAACGGCGCGGAGTCTCGTACTACGTCTTGCCGCCGCCCATGGCCGGGTTCTTCGAATTTTCCTTGATGCGTACCCGCGGCGACATCGACCAAAAGCTCCTGTCGGAGTTGCTCCACCAGTACTTGCATGAAGAGGAGGATTTCGTCAGAGCGTTGTTCGGCGAAGGAGAGACGCGCTTTGGCCGGACTTTCGTCCAAGAACCCGCGCTGCCCCCTGCTCTATCCCACGAGGTCATGGGCTACGAACGGGCCAGCGAGGTCATCCGCACCGCCAGGCACATCGGACTGGGCCTGTGCTACTGCCGCCACAAGGCTACGCACCTCGGCAAGGCCTGCGACGCGCCACAGGACATCTGCATGACCCTGAACTCGACCGCGGCGTCCCTCAACAAGCACGGCATAACGCGGTCCATCGAGAAGAGCCATGCGCTCGATCTCTTGCAGCAAGCCTACGACCTCGGCCTCGTGCAGTTCGGCGACAACGTACAGCGCTCGGTCAGCTTCCTATGCCATTGCTGCGGCTGCTGCTGCGAGGCGATGATCGCGGCCCGCAAGTTCGCCTTCCTCCATCCAGTGCAAACCACCAACTTCTTGCCCAAGATCGAAGACAAAAACTGCACTGGCTGCGGCAAGTGCGTGGAGGTCTGCCCAGTGGCGGCTCTCGGCCTCGTCAGCGCCGAGGATCCCGCAAACCGAAAGAAGAAACGCGCCCAGCTCGACGAAGATGTCTGCCTCGGCTGCGGCGTCTGCGTACGGCGCTGCACCAAAGACGCGCTGAAGCTCGAGGAGCGGGCCGCAAGGGTGCTCACACCGGTCAACACCGCCCAGCAAGCCGTGCTCATGGCCATCGAGCGAGGCAAGCTCGCCGACCTGCTGTTCGACAACCGCGCTCTCCACAGCCACCGGGCCATGGCCGCGGTCCTCGGAGTGCTCCTCAAGCTTCCGCCCGTTAAGCAGGTTATGGCAAACAAGCAGCTGCGCTCGCGCTACGTGGAGCGCTTGTTTGCCAAGATTCAATAGACCCCCCACCTTTTTTTGTCTCGAGCTCGGAAGAGCGGCTTTTCTTTAGCGAGAAGCTTCTGAGGCCGAAGGCCAAGCATCGGGCAGGGGGCTGGGCGGCGCGACTCTTCGCACAGGATTGCGTGGCGGGCTGAAGCGCGAGCAAAAGCGGTCCCACAGGCTCATGACCCTGCGCACTTCGGGATCGGTCTCTTGACCCAAGGCGAGCCGGGTCAGGTCGCCCTTTCCCTGGCCGCATCGCCCATAGGCCCAGCCGTCGAGCCATTGACCACCTTGGACGCCGATCTCACCCTCTGGTCTCATCTGAGATATCTCGGACAGGAGATCGACCCAGGACATCAGGAGGCGCGCCTTGCGGATGTTGCGGGAGTCCCTGGCGACTTGCCCCAGGTTGAAGACGTACTCCTCGACCAGCGGCATCCCGGTCTCGGCGTCGCTATACTCGATGGTCACTGCAAAGGGCTCCTCAGGATGGAGCTGGCCGTCGATGGACAGGAGATCCGAGAGAAACAGCTGTGACGTGTTGGCAAAGTAATGGATGGCCTGCACATCCGACTTCACGGTGGAGCTCTCTTCGCCGTAGAAGACGTTCATTTTCATCGACCGGGGTAGGTGGAGTCGAAAGTGCACGTCGAGGGCCGTGGTCTCGATGAGCGACAGAAAGCGCGGCCCGAACACCGCATCCACCTCAGCCTCTCCGCCGAGGAAGACGTAGGCGCCCTTGCCCTTCTCGGTCAGGGTGTCGAGCAACGTGTCGTTGAACTCTGCGCCCACGCCCACGCCAGACAAGCGGATCTGGCGCGACTCGTAGTAGCGCGACACGATGCCCGCGAGGTTTGGACTCGTTTCGCCGCGGTTGGCGAGCGCGTCGGTGATGAGCAACACCCGGTTGTTGAAGGAGCGCTGGTAGGCTGCGTCGGCGAGGCGGTATCCCTCCGTGAGGCCAGCAAAGAGGTCGGTGGAACCTCGCGGCTCTATTTCACCGATGATCCGTCGCAGCACGGCAGGGTCATCGCGACCGACGACAAAGCCCTCCACCGGCGAGCAGATTTGGTGGTCGAATACCGTGAGGTTCACGATATCGCCTGTCTTCAGCTCGTTCATCGCGCGCTCGAGTCCCTGCTTGAGATAGGTCATCCGGCCGTCCTTTTTCATGGAGCCGGATCTATCGATGATGAAGGTCAGGGCAGCATTGCGACGCGTATCCTTGTCGAGTGCTCGTCCGCGCACCGCCAGTGCCAGGGTGTAGACACCCGGCTGTCGGGGATCGGCGGCGATGTCTGGATGCACGGAGAAATCGTAGCCCGCAGCCACTGGCTCTGTGTCGAAGGAGAAGTAGTTGAGGAGCTCGTGGGGCCGGATATGCGAAGCCGGCAACGGTAAAAACTTGTCGATTGCGTAGATGATCCGCTGGGCAGAGGACAGGCTCATGGTGTCGTCATTGGAAAGATAAATGGACGAGCCAAAGGCCTCATAGGGAAGCGGCTGTCGTAAAGCGGCTGGAGCGCGTGCCTTCTCGTCCATGGGCTCTTCGGCGTCGGCCATCTTCATTTCGGACTCGACGGGCATGGGTTTGTACTGGGGCGCGCTTGTCGCGGCCCTTGCTCCTTCGGCCGCAGCAGTCGGGGCCGCCGGGGCCGAAGGGACAGCCGAAGCGGCCGGGGCACGCCCAACGCCTTCCGACGACGCCATGCTCGTGGTTCGCCCCTGTGGAGCGGCGTCCTGCTTACGCGCCCTCTGTGGCTCAGGCGTGGCAGGCGGCTGTTCCGACCTCGCTCCGAGACCGTCCAAGCTGGGGCCAGACGACCCCTTCGCTGGGCTCTTTTTCGCCTTTGTCTCGCTCGGAGCGCCTCCACCTCCGACACCAGTCCCGGAAGCGCCCAAGCCATCGATACGCCCGCTGTCTCCGTACCCAGTACCAACCCCTCGTCGATTCGGCTGGATGAGCGGCGGCTGCAGCGGTGCGATATCCCGCTTGCTCCTTTCAGCGAGGCATCCACTTCTCACAACCAGCGGCGGCAGCGCGGCCATGGGCGGTGGCGGCACAGGCGCATACCGATCAATAGGAGCATGACTGCGGGCCGAAAGGCCAAGCCGCACATTGGGCAGCAGTGGTTTCGGAGGGCCTGGTGGCATCAAGGCTGTATCCCCGATCTCCGTGTCAGACCCACGGGGATGACTCTGGCAAGCAACGAACAGACAGGCCGTGAGCAGCGCGAACAATCCCAAGGGAGCCAAGTTTACGTGGCGGTTCATCTCTCACCTCCTGGACACTAAAGACGAGGGCTAGAACAGAAAGATCTACCCCAAGTTGAGCCCATGCCCAGCCGAAGGCGGTTTTGTCGTACAAAATAGATAAATCGATAGATTAATAAGCCAAAGTTTACAGAGTACTCCCAAGCTGCTAACCTTTCTGGATAACCCGTCGGAATCTTTGGCTTCCATTCCAGGTATTCCGATGGGAGGAGGGTCAAACGGCGATGAGCAGATGCCCGCATTGCGGTTCCGTCCACGACGCGCTTAATCATTTCTGCCCCGTCACTGGCCAAACCCTTGAGCTCGGCCCGCGCCTCATCGGACAGACTCTGCTCGCCAAGTACCGCGTGATCACCATTCTCGGCCAAGGCCCCATAGGTATCGTTCTCGAAGTTGAAAAGAAAAATTCGCCTGAACACTACGCGGCCAAGCTCATTCACCCGCAGTACACGCGGGGCCTTCATACAACCGACAAAATGCTCAGCGAGGCAAGGACGAGCGCCACAATTGCAAACGAGCACCTCGCCAAGGTCATCGACTGTGGACGCGACGTGGGCGGCGCGCTCGTCGTCGTCCGCGAGCTCATGACCGGAGAGTGCCTACAGACTCGCCTCGACGGACAGACTCGGTTTTCCTTCGAAGAAGCAACGTCCATTGGCCTGGGCATCGCTCGCGGCCTCGACGCCTTGCACCAGAAGCGGTTGCTCAACCTCGACCTGTCTCCGACGGACGTCTTCCTAGCGCGCGTCAACAACAGAATGGTACCCAAGATCGTCGATCTGGGCGAACACTGGATTAAGTCGAAACTCCCGGCAGACCTTCTCGACGAAGTTGAAAGCCGGCACTACTGGGCGCCGGAACAGTTCTCCAAATCCACAGTGGCAGGACCGCGCGCCGATGTGTACGCCGCCGGAGCGGTGCTCTTCCACATCCTGACCGGTCGCGCGCCGCGCAGACCTCTCGACCAGCTCACTACGGTCGCGCCCCATGTGCCCAATGCTCTGGCGCAGGTCATCGAAAAAGCAACGGCCCACAACCCAGAAAACCGCCACCAGAGTGCCGCGGAGTTGGCCGCGGAGTTGGTCGCGACCCTGGCGCCCAGCATGTCCCATCCGCGGCGTAGCACACCCTCTCCGATACCGGTCAAGCACATCTCACCGCAGACAAAGCCGAGCGTACCACCCAAAAAATCCAGCAAGCCGCCTGTGGAGCCAAAGCCAAGCTCGCCGCCACAAAAAACACCCAGCAAGCCGCCTGCGGAACAACGCACGAGCTCGCCACCCCCAAAATCCAGCAAGCCGCCTGCGGAGCTCCGCAACTCTGCGCCCATACCGGTGCCGCCGTCGGTGATCATCGACATGCCAGAGATGCACAACCTCTCTGGGGGCAAATCCAACAAGCTCACCTTGGGGATCTTCGCCGGGGTGCTCGTGGCGGTCATCGGCAGCGCTATGTATCTGATCGGACCCTGTTCATCGGTCGCTCCCTCCGAGCAAGAACCCAGCCCCGCAAAGCCCCAGCAAATAGAAATTAGAGTCGAAGTGGACCCGGCGAACGCGGCCGTTTACATTGATGGTATGCTTGTGAATTCGAGACCACCGGTTATCGAGACAGAACCCGACGGCAAGCTGCACACCATCGGCGCCAAAGCAGAAGGGTACGAGCCGAGAGAGAGAGACGTGCGCTTCGATTCTTCCAAGACCGTCAAACTGTCGCTAACCGAAATCGTAAAGCCCGACGACGAACGCTCAGCGACCCCGGGCACTCAACCGTCGTCTGAGGCTTCGCCCAAAGCGCCCGTGGATCCCAGGCCCAATAACGCGGTGCGCGAGAAGCCCTCCCAAACCCGTAGTCCGGTCCAAGAGGAAAACAACAACAAGGCAAAAGCCGACAAACAGAAGACAAAAAAGCCGAGGACCAACAAGACAAGACCTGAAAAGAAACCATCCTCGAGCGGCAAGAAGACCAAAGACGGGTTCAGCATGGATAATCCGTTTAACTAAGGAGCAAGGACTTTTTGGAGGATTCATGAGAAAGGCAGCTTCGTTCGCGCTGGTGCTCGTCATCGCGGCCTGTGTCGCTTCGAGCGCCATGGCGCAAGACACCAAGAAGCAGCGCGCGGCGCGGCTCTTCGATAAGGGCGTCGCTGCCCTCGAGAACCACGACTACAAAAACGCCCTCGACGCGTTCAAAAACGCCTATGAGCTCATGCCTCACTGGCGAGTGCTCGCGCATATCGGCACCTGCTACGTCAAGCTCAATCAGCCGGTCAAAGCGATCAATGCCCTGGAGCGCTATCTCGAGGAGGGTAGCACGGACGTGACCGCCGATGAGCGCCAGGCCGCCGAGGTCATATTGGTCGAGCAGCGCAGCAAGGTCGGCATGCTGACCTTGTCCTCAACGATCCCGGATGCTGAAGCCAAAGTCGATGGAGAATCAGTGGGGCGTGCGCCCTTTAACCCTATTCGGCTTCTCCCCGGTCTGCACCACGTCATTCTCTTCGCTGGCAAGGACACCCATGAAGCCGACATCGAAATAGCGGTCGGCCAGGAGACCGTCCTGACGCTCCCGCTCAAACCAGGTGCATTGCAGGGCAGCTCTACCCCGGGAGTGATCGGCCCCAATGCTCCACAGACAACCAAGCCAACGGCTCCGACAGCAGACGTCTCATCAGACCTCGACGCCGCCAAGGCAGCGCAGGGCGCTACCCCCCAAAAAAGACCCCGTCGCAGCGGTTCATCCTTGGCTTTTGCCCTGTCCATGGTGGCCACTGGGCTCGGAGTCGCCACCGCGATTCCTGGCTGGATCGGCTACGGATACCACACCAGCTCAGAGAAATCGTTCGACAAAGAGACGAACGCGCTCGAGGCCAGTGATGGATACAGCTATTCCGCAACCTGTCCCAGGGACGAGAACGGCAACTTCATCGTCTCCAACGACCGAGAAAAATACTATTGCCAAACCGAATGGAAACGGCGCTGGTACGAGAGCAACGCCGACAAGTCCCTGATCCCGGCGGTTGTCGGAACCTCGGTCGCGGTCGTGGGCCTGACCCTATCTGTCGTGTTTTTCCTTAATGCCCAATGGTTCGATGACAACGATGCCAGCGCGAGCCGACTGATGCTCGCGCCGATCTTGTCAGCCGAGACCTCTGGACTTTCCCTCGTCGGCACGTTCTAAAGGCAATTTCTAACAACAGGATGTCATCATGAACGACCTTATTGCGAAGCCGAGGCCATTTCCTCGATCATTCTGGACCGCAAACGTCACGGAGTTGTTCGAACGAGGCGCCTACTACGCCATGGCGAGCTTTGTCGTGCTCTACCTCGGAGGGCTCGGGCTCGGAGACTACTGGCCGAGCACCCTCAATGGCATCCTGTGGACGCTCGTCTACTTCCTGCCGATTCTCTCCGGCACCGTGGCGGACATCGTGGGCTTCCGCCGCTCGCTTCTCGCGGCGTTCGTGCTGCTGGCCGCTGGCTACTTTCTCATGGGCTATCCGGTATGGCTCGGTGGCGCCACCCTGCGCAACACCGTGGCGACAGAGGTCAGCGCCGGCACGAACGTGGTCCTGCCAATAGTCATGGCCATCGTGCTCATCGGTCTCGGCGGATCGGTGATCAAACCCTGCATTTCGGGAACGGTGCAGAAGACCGCCTCACCCATCGGTCGAGCTACGTTGGGCTTTGGAATCTTCTACATGGTCATCAACATCGGATCCGTGGCAGGTCGTCTTACGAGCTTTTTCGTGCGCAAGCAATTCGACTTGTCCTTCATCTTCGCCGTAGCCATGGTCTGTTCGATCATCGCCTTTTTCACCGTGCTGCTCATGTACCGCGATCCGCCAGTCGATTCGAATTCTCAAGCCGCTCGCAAGAGCGTGGGCCGCAAGCTCGCCGACATGGTGCTCGTGCTTGGAAACGCCCGTTTCGTCTTGTTTCTCTTGGTCTCGAGCGGTTTCTTCTTCATCTACTCCCAGGTCTACAATGTGCTTCCCCTGTATCTGAAAAAGGTCGTCGAGACCGACCCGGCCGTGGATCTTATCACCATGGCCAACCCGATCACCATCGTCTTTTTCCAGCTCCTCATCACCCACCTATTCGGCAAGATGAAGCCCATCCGATCGATCATCGTGGGCATCGTGATCATCGGTTTGTCCATGCTCATCAACCTCGTGCCCATCTACTTCTTGGGTGGTCTCCGCGCCCTGCCGATCTCGGGCTTCATCCCTGCGGGCTCCATGTTCCTCGTCCTCACCGTGTCCCTCATCGCCTTTGGCGAGCTGTTCACCTCTGCCCGCACCTATGAGTACATCGGCGCCCTTGCGCCAAAGGGTCAGGAAGGGCTCTTCCTCGGCTACGCCAACCTGCCCATGGCCATTGGCGCGCTCATCGGAGGACCGGCTGGAGCAGCCATCTTCAACGAGCTGATGTGCAAGAACGCGACGAAGCTCGAAAGCGGCCTGCTGGAGCTCGATCCGTTCTGGAACGCCGCGGGCTGGGTACTGCTCGCGGTCATTGGCCTGCTGTCGGCGGTTTCCATGGCCATCTACAACCGCTGGATTGAAAAGCAGGTCACAGGATGAACGTGCGAGGGATTGGGCTTTGCTCAGCCCTGGCGCTCGCGGCATGCGACCCAGCAGGCGACGGGACCAAAGGCGCCACCGACACCGCCACGGCCAGCGACTACGGCTTCGAAGCACATCTGCTCGAAGCCATCGCCATCAACGAAGAGCGCAAAATCCTCTACTCCGAAAGGACGGGCGGTCAGTCCGAGCTTTTGTCCGACCTGCTCATCGGCAGCGAAAACGCCCTGTTGCCGCTGGCTCGCGAGCTCGACGCCGCCGCGGAGCCGTTCCAAGAGGCAGGCATCCCCATCATCAGCGCCGACTTCGTGCCCATGTCCGAGATCGCGCCAAGTGACACGCCGCCCAAGCATCGAGGAGAGCTGACCGCATCGATCAAAAACGAAGCCGCAGCGCTCATCGCGCCGCTCGCCAAGCTCAATCCCGCAGACTTCGAAGCTGTCTGCGCCGCAGCCGAACAGGCGCTCTCCTCCCTCGAGGAGTTGGAAGAGCTGCACGACGTGCACCTCGCAATGACTCGGCACTTGCTCGAATCCGCGGCCTACGCCGCCTTGCACGCCATCGAGTACGAGCGACTCTCGGACGGCGCCACCAAAGAGCTATCGCGCCGCCTCGTGGCCGAGCAGCTCATCGCGCCCAGCCGAGACGCCCTCGGCCCCATGGCCGATCAAATGGCCAACTCCGCACACCAGCTCGGCGTTGGGATCATCGTCAACGACGTGCCTGCCATCCCATTCCTTGCCGAGTACAAATCTCGCTAAAAGCGGCAAAACCGATTGACACGCGCAAGCCCGGCTGATAAACAATCCCCGCTTCGCGCTACTAGCGCATGATCTTTGCAACTTTTACGATTTTTTTGGGGCTATAGCTCAGCTGGGAGAGCGCCTGACTGGCAGTCAGGAGGTCAGCGGTTCGATCCCGCTTAGCTCCACAATAATTTCAAGCACTTAGGCGACCCTTTCGACATTCAAAAAGTCATCCGTCTCTCTCCCGTCTCATTCAAAACCAACACCTTCTCAGCGCGTGATAACCTCTGCCCGTAGCGTTCGCATGGGTTCCGACGCCTATGCCAGATGAGAAGGCATGGCGAGCGTTGTCGCCCTCTAACCCAAGGCACAGTTGTGCTATTCCCAAGTAAGATTTGGTGCCCCGCAAGTTCTCCCGATTTCACCAATGGCCATTCGGTTTTAGGCGCCACCCTGGGGTGGAATTCGAAGCACCTATAGCTGTCCCTTATGAACAGTCTCGTCGGCGGTGGAAGTGAATGTCCGCTCCCGGACCCAGCCCTCGATATCGGCAATCCTGTACCCGACACGGGCGCGGCGGTTGTCTCCGATGCGCACGAACACCGGTCCCCTACCCTCGAGCCTCCACTTGCGCAGTGTCTGAGGCTGGACCC
>JALOQD010000471.1 GCA_025453525.1 Myxococcota bacterium | reverse complement strand
TCCTTGGTGAACTCCACCAGAAACCGAAGCGCAAAGTAAACCGAGAAAAACAAACCCGTGAGCAAACCCACCGGACGCCGTTCTCCTCCCGCGCGTCGATCCGCGACGAACATCAGCGCGATCATGAACAGCCCTATTGCGAATTCGTAAAGCTGTGAGGGATGTCGGACAGTGAAACCGGCATCGTAGCGCATAAAGCGCATGGCCCATGGAACATCGGTAACTCTTCCGACGATCTCGGAGTTGAAAAAATTGCCCAACCGCACGAGAGCTGCACCTAGTGCGGAAGTAAACATGAAACGATCCACCGACTCGAGGGAGGACATGCCCAGCGGTCGCGCAACGAGCAGCAAAAACAGGGTGCCTCCGAAGGCCGCGCCGTGGCTCGAATACCCGCCTTGTAATATGTTGAGCGACTCGAGCGGATGCTCGAGGTAGTAGCGCGGTTGGTAGAAGAAGCAATCCGCAAGGTGGATGGAGTAGAAAAACACGAGCACTCCGAGCGGCAAGACCCACAAGAACCTCCACGACAGTTTCTTGCCCCGCCAGAGCTGCCAGGCCCACAAGATCGCGCCGCCCACTACAGTAAGGAACATGAAGAGCTCGTACCAACTGACCAACCGCTCTCCAATCCAGAAAGCGTTGGGGTCGAGATTGTGAATCCAGTATTCTCGCAGCTCCATTCACCCTCCTAAAGCCCTCGCCCCCCTTGCAGCTTGCTCAAACGCCTGCTACCCCAAAATCCATGATCTTCGACAAAACGCAAGTAAAGGCCCGCTCCGAGCAGCTCGCCCTGTCCCTCACGCGGCGTCTGGGCGCAGCGCAGGTGGTGACCGATCGGGATATTCTCGAGAGCTACGCCAAGGACGAATCCTCGTGCGAGCCCTGCTGCCCCGATGTCGCGATTCGCGCCCGCAGCCTCGAGGACATCGTCGCGACCTTGGAAGAGGCTCTGCAGCTGGGCGTCCCAGTCACGGCGCGCGCTGGTGGAACGGGAAAAGCCGGGGGCGCGATCCCGATTTACGGCGGCTGCGTGCTCGACGTGTCGCGCATGAAGCAGGTGCTCGAGATCGACAAAACCGACCTCGTCGCCGTGGTCGAGCCTGGCGTAGTCACCGGCGAGCTCCACGCGCAAGTCGAGGCCATGGGCCTGTTCTATTCACCCGATCCCAACAGCCTGGAGACGTGCTGCATCGGCGGCAACGTAGCTCACAACGCAGGCGGCCCGCGGGCGTTCAAATACGGCTGCACTCGCGAGAACGTGCTCGGGCTCGAGGCCGTGCTCATGGGCGGCGCGGTTCACCAGGTGGGCAAGCGCACGATCAAGGGCGTGGCCGGCTATGATCTGACCGCCCTGCTGGTGGGCTCGGAGGGCACGTTAGCGCTCACCTCCAAGGCCGTGCTCCGCCTGCGCCGCAAGCCCGAGGCGCTCACGACCTTGCTCGCTCGCTTCTCGGACGAGGCCTCGGCCACGCAAACCGTGGCTCGCACCATCGAGGCTGGGCTCGTGCCGCGGGTGCTCGAGTTCATGGACGCCACGGTCGTCGAGACGTTGCGCCAGGCCGGCGCTGGCAGCGTGCCCGAGGATACGAGCGCCCTGCTCTTGTGCGAGTTCGATGGCCCCACCGAGTCCGCGGTCGAGGCCGATGCCCTGCGCTTTGCCGATATCTGCGAAGAGCAAGCGGCCCTGGATGTGCTCGCGGCCCGCCACGTGGGAGAGCGCAACGCCTTGTGGGCCGCGCGCCGGGACATGTCCAATGCCATTAAGAAACGCGCGGCGTTCAAGGTGGCCGAAGACATCGTCGTGCCTCGCAGCAAGGCTCCAGCCATGCTCGAGGGCATGCGCCGCATCGGAGAGCGGCACAAGACCCTCGTCGCGGCCTACGGACATGCGGGAGACGGCAACTACCATGTCAACGTGCTCTGGGACGATCCGCAGTACGACCCTCACCCAGCCGTGGACGACCTCATACGCCTCGTCCTCTCTCTCGGCGGCACCATCACGGGTGAGCACCGTTTCCGGCATCCTTCTCCAAGGCTGCGGAACTCGGACATCGAATTATCCAACTCAAACAGTCCTCGCCTTTCCGAAGGACGCCGGAAACTCCCATTTCGGGATGGACACTCGTTACTCTCGCTCCTCGATGGGCACGTACTCGAGGCCAAAGGGTCCGGTGTACACGGCTCGTGGCCGGAAGATGCGGTTGTTCTCCAAATACTCGGTGACCCGGGCGGTCCAACCGGCGACGCGCGAAACGGCAAAGGTCGGCGTGAACATGTCCCTCGGAATGCCGAGACACTCGTAGACCAGGCCCGAGTAGAAATCGACGTTGGGGTAAATCTTTTTCTCGGCGCCCAGATCGCCGAGGACCGCGTCCTCGAGCGCCATGGCGGTCTCGAGCATGGGATTGAGCGCAGGGGAGGTCGCGGCCAAATGCTTGGCGAGCGGCCCGAGGATTCTCGCCCGTGGATCGTAGGTCTTGTAGACGCGGTGGCCAAAGCCCGTGACCTTGCGGTGTTCGCGTTTGGCACGCTCGTACCACTGCGGCACCGCGGTCGCATCGCCGATCTCCTGGAGCATGATGAGCACGTCTTCATTGGCGCCGCCGTGAAGAGGTCCGTTGAGCGCCGCGATGCCCGAGCCCACGGAAAAGTAGATGTCCGACAGGGTCGAAGCGACGACCATGCTCGCAAAGGTGCTCGCGTTCATGCCGTGATCGGCGTGAAGAATCAGCGCCACGTCGAGGATGCGCTCCTCGAAAGGCGTCGGACGCCGGCCGGTCATCATGTAGAGGTAGTTCGCCGTATGGCCGAGTTCGGGATCCGGCTCAATGGGCAGATGGCCGTCCCGGATGCGGGAGATCGCCGCGGCGAGGGTGCTGACTCCGGCGATGAGGTGGTAGCACGACTCGATCCCCGCGGCCTCGGCTGCCGCTCGTTTGGGCTTTGTGGTGCCGCCCTTGCTCCGTGGAAACTCGTAGATCGCGTGATTGTCCCCCCACGGAGGGACTTCCATGGCCATCGAGTCCTCGTCTGAGCTGATCGCGGATGAGTCGCTTCGCGTGAGCTTCGCGACGTCCGCAAACGTAAACTCCTGGCGCATCAGGTTCGTGCCGAGGCGCAGCGCGGCCATGGGGTTCATGCGCTCGATGGGAAAGCTGACGAGCGTCCGCAAGGTTTTGGGCACATGTCGATACTGGACGAGCCGCTCTTTGAACTCCCGCACTTCGGCGCCGCTGGGCAAGCGGCCGTGCAGGAGCAAGTAGGACACCTCTTCAAAGTTCGATTTCAAGCAAAGATCGACGACATCATAGCCCCGGTAGACGAGGCGTCCTTGGCCACCGTTGACATAGCCGACCTTGCTCTTGCACGCGATGGCGCCCTCGAGCCCAGGCCCGATGGAGCACTGCACGGGCCATTGCACGTCCTGATGAAAGGTCGGCTCGATACTCGTGCGCGCGCTTTCGTGCCGCGCTTCGGTGACGGTTTGCACGATCAGTCGGTTGATGGCTTCGAGGTCTTGAAACATCCGTTTACCCCTTCATGCCTTGGAGTCGGCTGGTTCACCGCCCGTCCTTTTGACTAAAAAAGATCAATAATAGATAGCTCATGCAGGCGGGATGTCGACCTTTCCCTTTTTGCAACCTCTGGCAGGAGTCATTTCCTTTGCGACTATTTCCATCGGGCAAAGGACTTCATCAAGGCGTACAAGCTCGACATTTCACACAATTTTTAAAAAATTCCCTCCAAATTGCATTTCCGTGTGGTTGTGATTTTTCAACGCCGCCACATATTCTAAAGGAGTGAGTAGTAATGAAGTACAAAACATTTCGAAATAGTAAGGACCGTCTCACCCCGAGGCGCGCCTTAGAAAATGAGCAGGAGGGCAACAAGGTGAAACCCATACTCTCCGCGGTCTCTGGCCTGGTTTTGCTCGCTTGTCTCGCGTGGGCCGGATGCGACGCCTCTGGCGTCGACCTCGAGGACTCGCCCACATCCCGCAGCGCCGAGCAACGCGCCTTGGTCGGTGTGCAGCCCGCAGTGGACGCGACCAAGGCTGTTTCGTATTTCTATTCCTCTTTCGCCGCTCCGCCCCCTGACCCGGAAGAGTGTTGCACCCAACCAGGGCAGATCGAGGAGTGCTGGTTCCTAGACGCTGCCAGGGACGGCGTGGCATGCGCCGACAACGGCGATTGTCCCTCGAACACCTGCGATATTGCCACCGGTCTTTGCACGTGCATCAATGACGACGACTGCAACGATGGCGTGTGCACCAGCCTCGGACTGTGTGGACCGAGCTACTGCAATGGCGTCTACTCCTGCACGTGCGCAGGAGGCTGCGTGTACCAGCCGCCACAGGATATCATCCCGTGCAGCCTCTATGGCCTCAACTGCTGCGACGGTCCGTATCCCACTGTCCCGAGCGGGGACCCTGGCGCCTCTGTGGGCGTGGGCTACTGCACGGCAGAAGCCACCTGCGGTGGATGCGCCATCGACGACGACTGCGACGACGGCAATCCCTGCACCGTGGGAGAGCGGTGTGTCGCGGATCAGTGCACCATAGGAACGCCGCTCAACTGCGACGATGGGTCGGTCTGCACGACCGATGTGTGCAATCCCGCCTCCATCCTTCCGGATCCTTGCGTACACGTAACCCTGCCCTGCTCGGACGGAGACAACTGCACCGTGGACGCCTGCGATCCAGTGACGGGCTGCGCCTCCGCCCCCAAGAACTGCAGCGACGCGAACGCGTGCTCCGCCGATACCTGTAATGCGGTCTCCGGCGCCTGCGAGCACACTGTCCTCGTCGCACCCGTCGGTGTTTGTTGCGATCCGGCTGTGCTCGCGACGTTCGACGACGCCAACGTCTGCACCATCGATGCATGCAACGGCAGCTTCCAAGACGTGAACGCCAACCTCGCCCCGGGAGCCATGCCGATTGG
>JALOQD010000206.1 GCA_025453525.1 Myxococcota bacterium | reverse complement strand
GTCGGTGAAGACCGGAACCCGGTTTGCTTTGGCGTACGCGACCACAGCGGCGGAGGTCTCGGGCGTCGTGCCTTGGGGGAGGTAGATGATATTTCCCGCTGTCGCTTGCATGGCCGCAGGGAGCCTGTCGGCGCTCAACAGGGTGACAGCCGAGACCTTGATGGTTGCCCCTTCGATGGCCTGACCGTTGATCACAACGAACCCCGAAGAGATCTCGTTCTTTCGATTTGTCGCCTTGCCGTCGAGAATGATGACGAAGCCGATGTTCCCCTTGCTCCGAGAGACGGTATTCTTGTCGTATTTCAGGACCTTCAAGAAGATGGCGGCTTGCACGTTGCTCGGCACCCCTGGCTGGGCAGCGCCGATGCTCGCGCCGAGCAGTATGAGCAGACACAACGTGGTGCACAGAAGCCTATTCATCCAGTTCGCCTCGGTCGTCGAATGAATCTAGCATAGGGTCGCGTTCCTTCTAGTTTCAAGACGAAGTTTTAGCGAAAACAATTCATATTTTGGACCAAAATGGCATGGGCGACCCTGTAAATGCCTTCGCCCTTAGGTTAAGTATATTCATTAGGCATGATGAATAGTTGTGCAATTTCAAAAAAAAGTTCATTGGGGGTGCTTTGTGCATCGCAAAAAACTCAACGAATGACCTTGGCGAGCTTGAGCACGTCGGCCGATAGGGCCATGCCCTGGGCTTGGGACGCGGGCAGGTTAATCACCATCTTTGGGGAGGTGCCCTCGAGCACGAGGCAGACGGCTGCGCCTTGGGTGGACAAGGCCGGATCGTCGGTGAGCACGGGAATCTTGTTGGCCTTGCCGTGGGCGATCACAGCGGCGGAGGTCGCGGCCGTGACACCTAAAGGTAGGTAGACGATGTTGCCTGCCGCAGCTTGAATGGCGCCTTGGACCTTGTCGGCGTTCGCCACTGTGACGGCCGAGACCTTGATGGTTGCGCCTTCGATGGTTTGACCGTTGATAGAACCGAAACCCGAAACGAGCTCGCTTTTTCGGCCCGTCGCACTGCCCTCGAGGAGAATGACCATGCTGATGGTGCCCTTGCTTCGGGATGCCGTATTCTTGTCGTACTTCAGAATCTTGAAGAAGATAGCCGCTTGCATCTTGCTCGGCACCTGTGCTTGCGTGGCGCCGACGGCTGCCGCCAACAGGATGAATAGGCCAAAAATGGGAACTACGAGCTTACGCATCCGATTCGCCTCAATATCTCCTTTTATTTAACACACCTTGCCTAGGCCAACCACTTTAGGGACGATGCTTTTGCGACCGCTATTCACATTTCTGCCGGTCACGGTGAGAGGTCTTTTTCGAGGCCCTGCCGCTGGTTTCTGAGCGGGTCGTCGCTTTGTTGGGAGGCCGATCCTTTTATGAGTAAAGGAGAGGCAGCGAACCTTCGCGTTACAGGGTATCTCCATTCCATTCAAGGGAGTGTCGTTCAGCGGAAGAAGAACAGGCTTTTAGGGCTCACGCAAAAATAACTTCCCAGTTTGGGCAGCCGATGCATCTCGTCCAGCGGCGTTGTCCAGTGAATACCACCAGTATTCCCTCTCCTCGCGCCTTGCTGGCCGAGCGCCTCAGCCACCCAATTCTGCGAACTTATTCCTGCGTGAACCCTTAGGCCACTTCTGCGGGCGGCAGGGCGTTGCCGTGATGCCGCTGCTCCAACCTGACCTTGAGCGGGCTGATGCGGCGGTTTACACTCTCGCGGCAAGGCCCGCCTTTTCGCAGCTCTTCGAGGAGACACACCATGCAAAGAGGCGCTCTATCGAGCTCGGCGACAGCCAGGCTGGCGCAGTTGTCGCAGAAAATGAGGGTTCGGTATGCCGGGGACATCGACTCTCCATCCTCCCTCGACTGGTATTGGGGTCCGTCTAGCTCGACAGTCGAAGGAATCGCAGGTGCAAGAACAATTTCTAGTGCACCAATATTCCACGGGTTGAGGGGAAGTGCAATAGATTTTTAATTTTGCAGTGGCACAAGATCGCTTCTTGGCCTCTCACAGGGTTCTATCGGCCCTGCCAGCGTCGCTTCGGGCCCACATCGATGTGGACAAAATCATCTCGGGAATAGGTCCCCACCCCGCCTTCGAAATTCTCGAACATGAAGGCGCCCACTTTTGTGGAGGGAACGCCCCACAGCCGGAGGTCCAGTGCTTCACCCCGAGTGTGTCGGCTCTCGGCAGCCACTGCCCGGCCTTTTTTTGTCAGCGTGTCGTTGAATTTTGGGGAGCGATAGCCGGAAATGAGCTCGACCCGCGGCGCCTCGAAATGGACCGCGGCGCTGACGGTGATCGCGAACAGACGAGGGTCGAGGTCTCGCTGCTCGCCAAAGCCGCGGCAGGCGGTTATACGGCGCAGGGCCTTTTGGGGCAAAAGGCTTTCAGAGAACAGCGGCACCGCCTCCCGGGAGTGGACGTTGAACACCGTGGCGAGAGCGGGCTCGACCCCGATTCGGCGAGGGTGTGGGCGTTCAGGCGCCCATGACTTGTCCGACTTTGGAGGTCGCGTGAGGGCAGTGGTGGGCAGCGCAGGAAGGAGGTCGTTCTCCTTTGCTTCGCAAGTGGGCGATGAAACCGACCTGTCATCCTCGCTCGCCATGAGGCCAGCCGCGGCACAGGCGAGCGCGAGAAACGCTGCCGTCCAGCCGAGGGCTCGTGGGGCGCAGAACATGCCTTGATTCACTTCCTTCGGAGGCTCCTTGGGTCAGTGGTCAGTATCGGCGGAGCGTTGAGATGGCAAATGGCGATGGCCAGAGCGTCGCCCTCGTCCTCCGTGAGCGGACCCGAAAAACTCAAGATCGCCTGGACGATGCGGCTGACTTGGTTTTTGTCGGCTCGGCCAGTGCCGACGATGGAACGCTTGACGAGAGCCGGCGGATAGGACGCCACGCCCAAGCCGCGGCGCGCCATGGTGACGAGAATGGCGCCTCGGACCTGTCCCAACTTGAGCGCGCTGCGCGCGTTGTGGGAAAAGAAGATGTCTTCGACCGCTGCCTGGTTTGGGCCGTAGAGCGTGACGACCTGTTCGAGTCCTTCGGCCACGGTGAGCAGCCGCTGTTCCATGGGCGACTTCTCATCCGTGCGCAGCGTGCCAGAGCCGAGGCGGAGCAACCGCGACCCATCGCGGCGCACCACGGCCCAGCCCGTGCGGATCGTGCCTGGGTCCACGCCCAGGACGATCATCCTTGAAAAGCCTCTAGGATTTCGTCAGCGATATCGAAATTGGCATAGACGTTTTGTACGTCGTCGTGATCGTCTAGAGCGCTGTATAGCTTGAGCATGGTCTCGGCTGCCTTGCCCTCTACCTTGGCCGTGGTGGAGGGAATGCGGGTCACTTCGGCGCTTTGAGTTGGGATCTTGGCGTCGACCAGGGCCTTGCGCACCGACTCGAAGCTGTCGACCGCAGTGCGGATTTCCCACATGCCATCAGACTCGGTGATGTCATCGGCGCCGGCGTCGAGGGCGATTTCCATGAGCCGCTCCTCTGAGGCGTCCTTTTGGGCCAAGGTGATGAGGCCGCAGGCTTTGAAGATCCACGAGACGCAGCCGTCCTGGCCCAGGTTGCCGTTGTACCTGGAGAACAAGTGCCTGATATCGGACACCGTGCGGTTGCGATTGTCGGTCATCACCTCCACGAGGACGGCTACGCCCTCGGGCCCGTAGCCCTCGTAGGTGATCTCCTCATAGATCACGCCCTCCAACTCGCCCGTGCCTTTTTTGATGGCGCGGTCGATGTTGTCGTTCGGCATGTTCGCCGCCTTGCCGTCGTCGATGGCTTTGCGCAGGCGCGGATTGCCTCCCGGATCGCCGCCGCCCATGCGCGCCGCGGTGGTGATCTCCTTGATGATTTTCGTGAAGACCTTGCCGCGCTTGGCGTCAGCCGCGCCCTTTTTGTGCTTGATGGTGCTCCATTTGCTATGACCGGACATCTTCACTCCTTTGGACGCCCGAAGTATTTTCGGTGGGCGGATTCTATAGTTACGAGTGTTTGCAGGTCAACAGCTTAGTAGACCCCTTCTGGCTCGAACGGCTTGTGAGGGGGGCCGACCGGCTGTTATTGTTCCTTCATGATAGGAAGACTCAAAGGAATCGTCGCGGGCAAGAGCGCCGAAGGCGTGCTCGTGGACGTGGGCGGAGTGGGCTACGACCTCTTCGTCCCGCTGAGCACACTGGCGACTTTGCCGGCCTTGGGGCAGGCAGTGGTCTTATCCGTTCATACTCATGTGAGAGAAGACGAGCTGCGGCTGTTCGGTTTCGAGAGCGATAGAGATCGGAGCGCGTTTCGCACGATGCTCAAAGTCTCTGGAGTGGGGCCCAAGCTCGCGCTCGCCGTACTCGGTGCGTTGTCCGGCGACGACCTGTCTCGGGCAGTGGGCGAAGGCGACGTCAAGAGGCTGTCGGCCATTCCGGGAATTGGCAAGAAGACCGCGGAGCGGATGATCCTCGAGCTGTCCGGCAAGCTCGTGCAAGAAAGCGGCGAGGCCTCTGTGCCAGGGCCCGCAGGCGGTGTGTTCGCTCAACTCGGAGTCGCGCTGGTCAATCTCGGGTTCAAGCCAGTGCAGGTCGACAGGGTGCTCGGAGAGTTGCGCAAGGAATCTCAGGACGACGGTTTCGAGGTGCTGCTGCGCCGAGCCCTCGGCAGGCTCAAGGAGTAACACCTCATGGCCCGTGACAAACAGGACATCGATCGCGGAGTGCTCGAACCCGGCGCGGCCATGGACGAGAAGACCTTCGACCTTACCTTGCGCCCGCGATTGCTCGACGAGTACATCGGCCAAACCAAGCATAGGGCCAACCTGCGAGTGTTCATTGAGGCGGCGCGACGGCGCGGCGAGCCTCTGGATCACGTTTTGTTCTGCGGTCCACCTGGCCTGGGCAAGACGACGCTGGCCCACATCATCGCCAACGAGCTCGGCGTGACCCTGCACGCTACTTCGGGACCGGCAATCGATCACAAGGGCACTCTCGCGGCGCTGCTCACCAAGCTCGGACCGCGAGACGTGCTGTTCATCGACGAGATCCACCGGCTGACGCCGATCGTCGAGGAAAATCTGTACCCTGCCATCGAGGAGTTCGAAATCGACATCATCGCGGGCGATGGGCCCCATGCGGCTTCCTACAAGCTGCCGCTTTCGCCGTTTACTCTAGTGGGGGCCACCACACGCACGGGCCTTCTCACTTCGCCCTTGCTCTCGCGCTTTGGGGTGACCATTCGCCTCGATTATTACCCGCCCGAGGACTTGGTGCAGATCGTTCGGCGCTCCGCGAGCCTCCTGTGTGTGCCGGTAGACGACGATGGCGCGTTCGAGATCGCTCGCAGGGCCAGAGGAACGCCGCGTATTGCCAACCGGCTCTTGCGCCGCGTTCGCGACTTTGCCGAGGTCGAGGCCAATGGTCGCATCAGCTTGCAACTGGCTCGTCATGCGCTTGCGCGGCTCGAGGTCGACGAAGCGGGCTTCGACGAGATGGATCGCCGGATACTGCGCGCCATCATCGAAAAATTCGGCGGTGGTCCGGTGGGAGTCGAGACCATTGCCGCAGCAGTGTCCGAGCCACGCGATACGATTGAGGATGTTTACGAGCCCTACTTGCTTCAAGGCGGCTACCTGCAACGTACGCCGCGAGGGCGTGTCGCGACTCGCCGCGCGTATGAGCATTTGGGCGCTCCTTTCGACGAAGGCCTGCAAAGGAGGCTGTTTTGAGTTCCAATGTGCCACGTTTGGTCTCGACCCTACAACGTCGCGACTACCTCGGCGAGTTGCTCGATAACTCGCGTTGGCTCTCTGCGCAGGAGTCGGCTTCACGCACCGCTTGGTACAATCAGCTCCCTGTGCAGGACAAGAGCAGCGAGCTCTTTGAGCTGGAGATGATGCTCAAGGCCATCGTGTGCTTGGGCAACCCGATGAACCACCCCGGACCACCTCGTCGCGACGAGATCGCCTCAGGGCGCAACTTCGCGGCAGTGGCGACTGCGGCTGCGGAGATCGCCGCGCGCGTCGTCGAGGTTGGACGACGTCTTTCCTTGGGTCGCGAAGAGGAGAAGGGTTTTCTCCGATACCTCGAGAGTGTCATCGCCCAGGATCACGTTCGCTACCAGATGGGGCGGTCCAGCCTCGCGCAGGATCGTCCAGAATCGAGCCTGCCGGTTCTCGTGTCGACCTTCGACTCGCTCAAGGACGTGCTTTCCGGGCTCTCGGAGTTGCCGCATTTGTCGTACCTCCACCTCACGAGCGCGCTGAAGTTGGCGCAGCGAGAGATCCATCGAAGTGTGTTTTTCGATCCCCTGGCAGTGCTCGAGTTTCGGCGAGAGTTCGATCAATTGCGTTCGACAGGGGTGGCCGCGGCCGTGACCAAATCGATGAACGAGCCGGGGCGGCGCGTGGGAACCTTGGCCGTGCTGTCTCTCATGCGGCTGCTCAAGTACGTGGAGTGCGTGGAGCAGGCCTCTCGAGAAAAGGCGCCACGCGGCGTCATCCTCGGTTGGTTCGCAGTATTGCGCTCGGACGCGAGGGCTCTCCGGCTCTTCCTGAAGAGGGACACGGCGGCATGGATTTCCGATGGGTTCGGCAAGGAGTTTGAGCACTTGTCACCGCTGACGATCGGCGTGCAGTTCGATGAGCTCGCCGAGGAGTTCTCCAAGCTGCGTCGCCTGAAGTCCCTCGTCGGTTCCCTGGGTGATCAGCTCGGGCTCGAGGTGCGCAAGACCTTCGAGCTGCAGCTCCCCAGGATCGACGATGACGTGAGCCAGGAACAGCTCACAGAGGCCGTCGGACCTGCGGTGGCTGGGCTCAAGGTGTTTCTACAAACTATCGCGGTGCTCCTCGCCAGCGAGTTCGACCCTGAGGTCGAGG
Organism: Myxococcota bacterium; assembly: GCA_025453525.1. Taxonomy (GTDB): domain Bacteria; phylum Myxococcota_A; class Polyangia; order JAAYKL01; family JAAYKL01; genus JALOQD01. The sequence goes on along the minus strand of JALOQD010000206.1, from coordinate 4,702 downwards.
CCTCGAACCTGTTCAGCGATTATGTGCCACTGGCCGATCGCGCCGAGAGGCTGCGTCGGGATATCTGGATGTTCCAACAGGTGTTGCGTGCGTTTGTCGAAAAGGCCGAAGGCACAAGGGGCATGGGCGACCACTGGAGCAGCGCCAACACCTTTGGCTTCGTCAAGGAGCTCGTGCGCTACTTTCGCGCCATGGGCTACCCGCTGCTCCGGTACTCCGACTATGCTGGGTTCGACGAGTTCATGAACCTCGTGGACCGATTGCGGGAGGGCGACGTCCTCGAGGTGCTGCGGTTGTCCAAGGTCGTCGAAGCGTGCCGGGCGTTTTCTACGCAGCTCGATCAGACTTTCGAGGCCATCAGTCGACGCGAAGAGCTCGTCGGCGTGCCGTTCGATCGCAAGGAAGCGGTGCGCACCTTGAAGCTCTTACTCAAGCGCTAGAGTCCACGCTGCGTCGCCACAATACGTAAAAGGGAGCCGCCGATGCGGCAATGCAAAGGCCGACCAGAGAAGTGACCGGGCGGCTGTACAGCATGGCGCTTGCAAAGCCCAGGTAGGCGATGGTGAAGGTCACGGGGATGACCGGGCCCAGAGACGTGCGATAGGGACGAGGCGCTTGCGGTCGACGCACGCGCAGGATTACGTGGGCCGCTCCCACGGCCGCCGATGCCAGCAGCATGGCGAAAACGACGTACGAGAGCAGGGTGTCGACAGCGCTGCGGACAAAGGCGCCAATGATGACGAGCGCTGCTGCGAGCAGAGCTTGAGTCAGTAGGGCAACGTGGGGGGTTTTCCATTTGCCGTGTACGCCTCCGAGCGTGGCGAAGAACACACGGTCCTCGGCCATGGCATAAGCCACGCGTGCGCTCGTGAGGATGGTCGTGTTGAGGCAGCCCAAAACGCATAGCGCCACGGCCGCGGTGACCACTGCGGCGAAGTCGACGCCGAGCAGGTGCGTGGCCGTGAGCCTCGCCACATCTGTGTGTTTCGCCATTTCCGACAGTGGAACGGCGTAGATGTACGTCGCGTTTATGGCGAGGTATAGGGCGGTGATGATGAGCGTGCCGAGAATGAGGGATCTTGGGACATTGCGTTCTGGCCGCCGGACCTCGGAGCCCACGTACGTCGCGGCAAACCACCCGGCATAGGTGAAGAACACAGCCGTCATCGCTGAACCAGTGATGCGGCCAAAGCCGACGCCAGGGTCAATGGAGAAGTGGGCAGCATTACCACGGCCCCAAAGAGCGCCCAGCACGCCGATGCCGACGATGAGCACGGTGGAGGTCGCTGTCACCGCGGTTTGCGCGCTGCTGGCCAGAAGCGTGCCCCGTATGTTGAGCATCGACAGGAGGCCGATAGCTAAAAGGCTCAGACCAGCGCGTGCCAGCGCACTGTCGAAAACAGCCGGCAGCGGGAGTTGGTCCACGAGCACCACAGCGAGCGCCGCAATGGAGCCAGGCGTGATGATCCAGAAGTAGAGCCAACCCAGGGCAAACCCGGCGAGTGGGCCATAGGCTTCTTTGAGGTACTGGTAGTCGCCCCCTGCTTTGGGGAACATCGCGCCGAGCTCCGCGTACGTCAGAGCGCCCAGGAGAGACAGCGCACCGCCCAAGGCCCAGGCGAGCAGGAACGCTGGAACCGCGAGGGTCTCGGCTGCGACGAGGCCGCTCGTGGCAAAGATGCCGGCTCCCACCACGTTGCCCACGACGAGCACTGTGGCTCTAGCCAGGCCCAAGGAGCGAACGAGCTCTTGCTTGGGCTTGTCCGTTGTCATCGGAGGGCGCCTCGTGCCCTACAACTTGAAGGGATACTTCACCGTGAGCTCTTTGGACGATTTGGGGAAGCGGGCCGCCTGTGCGGCGCGAGCGGCGCATGAGCCCACGGGGGTGCCGGCATAGCTGCCCATGGGCGTGGCGCTCGACACGCGGCCCGAAGGGCTGATGACGACCTGAATGGTGATGCTGCCGGTTTCTCCCTGGCCACAGCGTTTGACAGCGGCTGCCACGCCATTGAGCCCACCCTGAACCGCCTCGCGGCTGAGCATTTCGCTGCCGCCGGACGAGCTCGCTCCGCTAGGAGCGCTCGTGGCCGCGGGTTTGGCGGGCTGTTGCGGCCTCTTCGCAGGTCCGCCGCCGCCCAGAAGCTCGTCGAGCTCACTCGACGCCTTACCCTTGGTGCCTATCCCAGAGGAAGGCGGGGCGGTAACGGGTGCCTCGCTGGCTTTTGTTCCACTGCTTTCGGAGCGGCTCGTTTTTCCGCCTGCGTCGGTCTTGCGCGCGGCGCCGCTTCCGGCGCCTTCTGCTTTGGCCCCCTTATCGGGTTTCTTCTCGCCGGCCTTGTTCTGTGCTTTTTCAGCTTCTTCTGCCGAGACAGCCCCCTTGTTCTCTTCGGTTTTTGAAGTCTGAGCATTGGCGAGCTCGGCGCGTGCCTTGGCCTTGTCTTCCTCGGAAGCGCCGGATTTCTCCATCGACTCGATTTTGGCGAGCAGCACGGCGATTTGCTTTTCCGAATCTTCCTTGCTGTCGCTCATTAACATCACGGTGAGCACGACGAGCACAGCGAGCAGAACCACGCCGCCGGCTGCGAGAGCGATCTTCAGACCCAGGCTCATCGAGTTGTGTCGGGATGCGGCGAGCACGGGAGCGCCGAGGGCAGGGGCAAACCCCCCTCCGCCGAACGATAGGAGGTCGTCGATCCCGCTGGAGTCCTTTTTCCCGTCGTCGGCCAGGGCGCTGGCCAGGCTGCGGATGTCTATGAGACCAGAGGCCTCGGAGCTGCTCGTCACTGGAGACGGGCCAGAGGCTACCGCCGCTTTGCCTGGGCTCGGGGTAGAGGCCAGCGCTTGCAGATTTGATAAAGAGAACAGCACCGAGCTTTCGTTGCGAGCGCCTGTCATGGCGCCCATGGGCCCGGCCGCGACCTGAGGTCCGGTCGCATCGATGCCGCCGAACAGGTCGTCCTTGGGCATAGACGCTCCTGTAGAGGAGAAGACGTCTTTCTGCTTGCCTGCCCCGCCGCCGGTGAACAGTCCGCCAGCTGAGCCGAAAGGCGAGTCCGCCTTTCTATCGCCGCCGCCGAACAGACCGCCGGTCGCGCCGAACAGACCCCCATCCGAGGCCGATGGTGTATCGAACAATCCGCCGCCCGAAGCAGGCGCCTGTCCTCCGCTGAGCGCGCTGTCAGCCGGCGCGACGGGGTCAGCGACCGGAGCCTCTGCGCTCACGCCGAATTCCGCCACTTCGCGGATGGGCTTCCACTGGTCGAATCCCTCCCTCCAAACGTACATTTCGGGGTTGATCGTTCCAGCCTCTTGGAAGTTCCGCAGCTGCTCCATGGAGAATGGACCGCGCTGCTCGCCGTCGACCACGATGTGCCACGTGGCCTGCGGGTCGCCGCCTCCGCCTTTGTTGTATCCAGCGTAGTCGAATACATTGGTAGCAACTTCGTTTTCTTCGACTACGTCAGGTATGGATGTTCTGACGCTCCCGCCGCTTTCTTCATCGACGCCCTTGATGACGATGGCTTCGTTGCACTTCTTGCAACGAATTTTGAAGACCTTGCCTTTGATCTTCTCGTCCGCGATCGCGTACTTGGCCCCGCAGCTCTGACAGACGATTTTCATTGCCCTTCCTCGCTCTTCGTTTTCCTGTTGCCCAAAAGCTGCTTCTTGTAGCGCGCGGGTATTTCCCGCGCGACCTTACGCAACCTAATACGGTTAAAGTTACAATTAGATCTGGCTTCGGCAAGCAGATAACACGGGATTGTTCAAAGGAAAAGCTAGGGGGCCCTGTCAGAGGCCTTCAGAGGGGCTGTTTTTTCGGCTTGAAATCTTCTTTTCGCAGGCCGTGATGGCGCATTTTTTCGTACAAAGCGCGGGAGGTAATTCCAGCTTTTGCCGCTGTTTTTCCGATGCGTCCTTCGTTGAATCGCAAAAGGAGGGTCAGATACGCCCTCTCGAACGCATCGATGGCCTTGCGCTTGGCCTCGGCCAGTGGCTCGGCGATGAGGGGGGTCATGCCGTCGTCGTCGGCGTCCGGGGCGAGCACCAGGGGCATGGGAAAGGCGTCGGGTCGCGCCCCGCGAATGGTGTCGGGCAAGTCGGACAAGGTGATCTCGTCTTCGGCGCACAGCAGCATGGCACGCTCGATGACATTGATGAGCTCGCGAACGTTGCCGGGCCAGGTGTACTCCGCAAGGGCCTCGAGCGCCTCTTCAGAGATGCTGTCCACGGAGCGGCCCACCCTCGGACGCAAGGCCTCCACGTACCACAAGGCCATGTCTCGGATGTCTTCGGGCCGTTGAGACAAAGGCGGTACGCTGAGCGTGACAACGCTGAGCCGATAATAGAGATCTCTTCTGAATCTGCCGGATTCCACCTCGGCGAGCAGGTCGCGGTTCGTGGCAGCCATGACCCGCACATTGACCTTGATGGAGGCCTCTGCGCCGATGCGCTGCACCTCTTGATCCTGAAGGACGCGCAGCAGTCGCACTTGCACATGGGGCGGCATTTCGCCGATCTCATCTAGGAAGATGGTGCCGCGGTGCGCCAGCTCGAACCAGCCGCGGCGGGAGCGACTGGCTCCGGTGAACGCGCCTTCTTCGTGTCCGAACAGCTCGCTTTCGAGCAGGCTCTCGGGCAGGGCGCCGCAATTGACGGCGATGAACGGTCCACTCGAACGCGGGCTTTCGGCGTGGATGGCTCG
>JALOQD010000205.1 GCA_025453525.1 Myxococcota bacterium | reverse complement strand
GGCGGCCGCAGGGATGACATCAAGGAGGCTCATCATCACCTCGGTCTCGCTCTCAGATCCGGTCTCGGTGTCGGTCCCGGTGTCCGTGGCGGTGTCCGTGGCGGTGTCCGTTCCTTCCGTGAGAGACTCGGTCTGAGTCTCGGTACTGGAGACCGTGTTGCTGACCGTCTCTGTATCCGACTGCGTCTCCATCGACTCGGTTTCCGAACCGCTGTCGGTCTCCGCGCTCGAGGAGGAGGTCTCGCTACCGGTGTCCTCTCCGTCGCTTCCCGCGGAATCCCCGCTGCACGAGGTGAGACCGAGCCCGAGCAGCCCGAGTATCAGACAGCCCAGCCCTAATTGCTTGATAGCCATGAGAACCTCCTCTTTTTTCGGGTGAACCCAAAAAGAATGAGGCTTCAAGGGCCGGACGCAAGCTTGGCCTGTTGTTCTCGCCGCCTGTGCTGTTAGCGGACGAGCTCCCGCTCTTGCGGAGTGAGGGGCTTGCCGGCCGCGGCTTTTTCTGCGGCGATGAGAACGGCCTCTTGGCGCGCTTTGCGGCCGGCCATCTCGCTGGCGCTGGCCGTTGCCTTGTTGACCCCATTGGCGCTTCCAGAGACCCACCTGCGGGACGGATGGGCGCCCGGACTGGCCATTCTCGCGCCTTGATCCTCGAGCCAAATGTCGACAAAAGAGCGCGTCGTTGCGAGTGAACCGATACGCACTGAGATGAGCGGCGTCTCGGCTGCCCCTCTGCCTCTGGCCCGCGTTTTGCGGAACAGGTTCGCTCCGCCAGCCTCTGCGACGGGTCTCTGCCTCACCTGTCCAGCCACCAAGGTGGAGAGGTACGACGCCGGATACTCTCCCTCGAAGCGGTACACCCCTGGGGCGGCCGCAGCGGTCTTCAGATCAGGCGGCAGCTCCAGTCCAAAGGCGATGAGATGCTGACCGATGAGCGCCGGCGGTGCGGGCGGTGGCGCTTGCGCCTGTGCCGCATCGGTTGAGGTGGAAGCGGCGGACTGCTCCTTGGGAGCGCTGTTCTTGGAGCTGCAAGCAACGCCGACCCCGGCGAGCACGCAGGCAAGGCCTATCACTCGAAAACGATGGACCATGAGTCGAACCTCACAAAGCGAGACAGAGGCGTGGCCTGGGTTCCGAGCCTCTGGGCTACGGTGGTGATGGCTGATGCGCTGACGGTTTGAGACGAGCCCTGCTGATAGGTGGGGTTGGCCTTTTGGGCCGTGAGCTCGTAAACGTCGTAGTCGAGACCCGTGGTGCAACGGGGTCTGGCCACGACCTTCACGCCAGACAGGAGCGCGCCGTGGTAGGGCGTCTCGACGAACATGGCCGCGTTGGCGCCAACGCCCAACTTACCGAAATCGTCGGTGTTGTACGTCGCCTCGATAACGTTGTTTTCTCCTTTGCGTTCTTCGTAATCCACTCCCCAAATGCGAGAGCCACCCGAGTTGCACGCGTCGCTCACCGAGGGGTCGCTGACCGGCAGGAACGTGGTGAAGTACGCCACCTCGTTGAAGACCACAGGCCGGCCCACGAGCTTCTCGCCGACGTTGAAGAAGTCCTCTCCCTTCGCGCCGGTGTAGGTATGGTTGACCTGCTTGCCACTCATCTTGGTGCGAAGCCCCGTGTGCCAGGTCGTCCAGTCCGCGCCTCCGTCTGGCGGATTGCTCGAGGGTATGGCATCGCCGATCCACCAATTGACCGACGGCGAGGTGCGCGTGATCCCCGGATCCGTATCGTCGGTGTCGGTGTCCACGACCTCGCTGTCTCCGCCTTCGGTGATGGAGAAGATACGGCTGCGGCTCCAGGTCGCGAGACTGTCCATGGAGCCCACGCCAAACACGAGGACGTTCTTGCCCTGTTTATTCTGGGCAATGGTCGGAGCGCCGAGCAGGGTGATGCGCGGGGCGTCCATGTTGCGCGGCGCGTTCGCATCTCCGGCGCAGGGCTTGTCCGAGGCAGAGCCCGTGCAGCAGTCGATGTGGTAGCAGGTGGAGCTGGGCGTACAGGTGGCGTTCACGCAGTCGTCGTAAGGGTAGTCCCAGGCCAGGAGCGTGTCGAAGTACAGCTCCAGACACCACTGCGTGACATCAGATCCCGCCATGTGGATCTTCCACAAACGGCCTCGGTCGTCGCCGATGAAGGCCGAGGAGGTGACCGTCGCCTGGCGAGCGCCGAACGGAACGGACGGCTCGCCCAGGAGCTGAACGCTCTCCACGATGGCGCCGGCCTCCTCCTTGAGACCTGCCGAGCCATCGCACATGTCGGCCGAGCCCGCTGCGCCAGGCTCGAGGTAGCGGATGAGCTTGCCGTCCCCCAGGCGCACGATATACACGCCGGTGTTGTGGATTGGAGGAGAGCTGGGGTTGTAGCCGCCCGGCAGAATGGCGGCTGCAAACTGGCCCAAGTCGTTCGTAGAACCGGTGGGCGAGTAGTACACGTAGGCGAGGGCTGGCCGTGACAGTGTACGCCCCATCTTGGAGAGCTGAGCCTGGGCCGCGACATCGTTATTGCCCCACATGCCGGCATCGGGCGCTATTTCCCAGCGCAACAGTCGCGTGCTCGAAGGTCCATCGGCGTCGGCCATGGCGGCGGTCGCGTCCAGGGCGTAGTAGCCCCGGGCACCCTTACCCAGGCCGCTGACGACGATGGCTCGCCAGTAGTCCTTGGTCGTCGTGGGGGCGATGACCTCGGGATCCTGGTACAGCAGCGCATCGACGGCGAGCGGCGAGGCATCACCGAGGAACAGATGCTGGTACAAACCCGCGTCCGTGCCTTGCTCCACCGAGTAGGCGCCGCCGCTGACGGTCACGTTAATCGGATACTGCAACCAGAGCTGCGACAAGACGGCCCGGGGCACGAACGCCCACGACTCTACGTTGCCCGTGGGATTGGCACCTTCCTTCATAGTCGTCACGTCGAAGGCATGCAGCAGGCCGTCGTTGGTGGAGACGAACAAGAATGGATGCCGCCCCTTGTGGGCGTCCCTGTAACCCTCGTACGAGGGGTTGGAGAGCTCTTCACTGGGCGGTCCGAGCAGGGCCGGGTTCGAATTGTAGATGTCCGCCAGGCCTCTCTCCACGGTATGCTCCAACACGGCCTCCTGGATCGGATGATCCGCGTCGGTGTCCGTATCTGTGTTGCAGATACCAGCGACTTCTCCCTCGGTGAAGTCGCAATCGTTGAGCGCGTTGTCATCGAGCAGGGCGAGCGGCTGGAGGTTACCGACCCCTGAGACCCAATTCGTCGGATTGCCAGAGGGATCCTGCTGGGTGTATTCTGAACCGGCCTGGCTGCCTTCAAGGGGCGCGTAGATTCGGCGCGCGGCCTGGTTCGCGAGCTGCTCTCCCACGTTGGCCACCGCATCCGGTTCGGCCACCACGTCGCCATTGCACTTGTACGAAGTGCGTATGAGCGCGCCGCGCCAGGGTTTGCCCGCCTGGGCCACGTATCCCGAATTGAACTCATATTGTCGTTGAATCTCGTTCGTGCCAGCCCAGTCGTACCCCGCGGCCTCGGTGGGCACGTTCCAGGTCAGGACATCTGTCCGCGTCGCCACAGTGGAAGACACGGAGCCGAGAATGAGATCCATCGCCTTGGAGAGATCCGAGGCGTGGGTGACGAACAGCGCACGGTCTCCTCGATCGCTGGCCGTGTTGCCCTGCGTCAGGGTGCAGATCGGCCGCGGGTTGCCCGCGCTCGGATCCTCGCAGATCTGATCCTGCGCAGCCAAAGCCGGATCGAGCCACGGAGGAGGCACGAGCGCCGTGTGACCGCCCACTCCTCCTGCGGCCGGAGGAGCCCAAGGCCATCCCTGACACGCGATCTCGTTCAGGTATTCGCGGGGTGTCATGAGGCAGGTGCTGCCCACCGGACAGGCTTCGATAAAGCAGCGCTTTTCATTAAAGCCATCGGTGTACGCCAGGCACTTGCGCCGTTTGACCTCGCACGCGGCTCGGGCCACTGGATCCACGATTGCGGTCGGATCACAGGTGCAGTCCACGCAGCGCGCCCGGCGCTTCAGGCAGGCTGCATCCAAGGGATTGCAGGTAAGATCGGCCAACACGTCTTTGCAAGACTCGGGCACGTTGAAGCCGACCACTACGAGATAAAGGGGCTCATCGTTGGTCGAGACCACGTCGCCGAGAACAGTGACATGCCCGGCCAGAATTCGCTGCCCCACATCGAACAGCTCCCACGCTTCTTCGGGGGAGGAGCGAACTGGGCAGTCGAACCGCAGGGCTTGGACGTCCGCGGAGGGCGTCAACGGATCCCAATTGGCGTCGGTGCTCGTCGCAGTACAACCGCCAGCGACGTTCTCAAACTCATTGAGGTCGCCGAAGTCGCCATCGGTGATGAGCACGGCGATCTTGGGACGGCAGCGGTAGTAGTGGTCTGCTCCAACAAGCGCGGCCGGCAGTCGAGGATCCTTTTTGGCAATGGAAAAGCTCGCGGGTAAGGCGCCTGGATCGGTGACGAAGTAATAGCCGGCGTCGTCCAACATGCCGCCGATCTCCGTGCAGCCCTGGGGCTCCATGGAGAGCAGGACCGAACGAGTTCGTTCATTGCTGTCGTCGCCCAAGCGAACCAGTCCTCCGACCGCTCCCTGGTCGTCGCCGCGGGCGCCCCCGTTGAAGTAGCCGAATACCGACGTTGTGGTGACGCGGGAGTCGCCGTAGTCCCACTGCGAAAGCCGAGCATCGCACGGCGCAACAAAGCTCCCTGTGCCACAGCGCGGGTTGCCGTCGACGGTCATGATGCCAAAGCGCGCCAGACTGTCGTACCGATCGAGCACGCCGTTGGGTAGGCGCGGCTGTGCGGCTGGGTGATAGTTCCAGCACAAGCCGTTGACGTTATCGGCATCTTCCGACCGACAATAGCTCTGCATGGGATAGCTCCCATCGGGGAAGCTGACCGTGGTGGTGGGGCCATCGACGCCAGCGACGTAGCCCGCATCGCCAACGCCCGCGACATAGCCGGGATCGCCCGAAAACTTGATGCACTGATACATGTCCGAGCTCGAGCTGTAGTGCCAGTAGTTGGCAGAACAGCTCACACGGCGGAAATGGTTGTGGCTCTTGCGGAACTCCAAGATGTTGTCCGGAATGCCCGACGCTCCGGCAACCAGCAGGGGCGTCCACTGCGCGCGCGGAAGTCCGTTGATGGCCGGGCGCAGCTGCATGGGCTCCACGGTGCACTTGCTGTTGGTTCCGGCGCTGCCGAGCATGGCCTCTTGCAGCTTGTGCCAACTGGTGAAACTCTCGGTCGAGGGCAGCTCTTCGCGGCACACGCGCTCGGACCACTCGAAGTGGAGCATGCCGTCTGGACGCTCGCCGGTTTCTCGCAAGAAATCCATACCCGCCGAGGAGTCCACCAGCAGCATCACGTTCGGCTCGATGATATCGCCGCTGATTTGGGCTCGCCCCATGGACGGTGCGAACCACAGAAACGAAAGCGCCGCTCCCAGTACAGACCATTTGAGTGTCGTTTTGCTCATGAGGTCCTCGCTTCTACCGTTTGGGCAGCGGCCCGATCATCATGCGCGTCCTGGCCCTAGCATAGCCTTCGACCACAGAGGGGGCGGTTCTGCCCAGCTGCGGTCCGTACCGCGCGTCAGCGCGCACCTCAAAGTAGTAGAACACCGTGTTCGAGGTGGACGCATCGTCGTTGGAGTATCCCGGCGGCGGCGGCGCAGGATAGCGGGGCATGTGCACCACTTGGACCTGGGCCGTACCGCTGGCCATGGCTGGCGCAACGCTGGTGTCTGCGACCGGCGTCGCCGGATCGGTGAAGCGGCCGTTGAGATTCGCGTCGGGCAACTCGCCGGCTGTATAGGTGTCGTCTGTGTCGAAAAACGAGCTGAACTCGAGCGGGAGCTCGACCAAACCGGTCTCGCGGTTGGCGGCAAACGCGTCCATGTAGTTCTGCCCAGCCACGGCTGGCGCGTCGTAGTTGAGCATCAGATCCGTGGCCACCATGGCCACCGCGCCCTCGGCCGCGGCTCCGGCCTGCGTGGCGTCGTAGTAGGCGAGCGAGGAGCGCATCTCTCCCTGCATGTGGCGCATGACGAGCACGCCAAGGCCCGAGAACAGAAGGACGAGCAGCATCACCATGACCAGGACGTTGCCGTCTTGCGAGGTCGGTGTGCGAGTGTCGTCGAAACGCATGGGTCCTCCTGACCGCGGCGCGCTACTGCGCCAGCAGATCTCCACGGCCCGCGAGGTTGGGCAGCAGCACCTCGGTCACAAATGTCTCGACTCTATACGCCGCGTCTGTCTTCTCGCGGCCCGCGGGCGCTCCAGCAGGCAGTGGCGCCATTCTGTAACCGATGCGCGTGATGTGTTCAGCTTGCTGCCAGTCCATGGAGTTGTCTGTCCGCTCGGTCCGTACCGAGAGCTGCACCAAGGCAGAACGCACGTGTTGCACCCCTCGGGTGGCGTTGACACCGCAGCCGAGCTCCCCGGAATAGTCCGCTCCGTCGGAGGAGCTCGCGGGCATGACCCTATCGCCCTCGGCAGGCTTGAACCCATCGCCCTCGGTAGGTATCAACCCATCGCCGAGGTAGTCCGTAATCAGCGGCGCAGTGTAGTGCGGTGCATAGGCTCTGGTTCCACCAGCAAGGTTAGGAGCCGCGGCCACGACGCGTAACCATACCTGAAAATTCTCCGCGTAATCGACGATGACCTGGCGGGTCGTTGCGATGAGCGCGGTGCCGCCGGGAAGAGTCGGGACACCGAGCACATCGATGGAGCAACTCCCCGGTGCAGGCGGGATCGAGCCGTCGTAGGAGACGAAGTAGCGCACGAGCTGGCCAGAAGGCATGCCCAAGTGATCGGTCATAGGCTCCAACATGTACAAAACGGTCTGATTGGACGACACGAAGACAGTGTCGCCAGAGCCGTACACAGAATCGAGGGCACCATCCGGGGAGTCGACCTGAACGAGGGTGATGACGCAATTTCCGCTGTTGAATACGCCCGTGGCCCTGGCATCCAGCTCCTTGCCCCTACTTCCTGTCACATGGGCGAACGACCCTATGCTCGCGTTGTCGAACTGCGAAAGGCATTCGTCCTGCGTTATCGTCTGCGAGGCATCGCTGAAGATGGTCAGTTCGTGGCCATTGGCCACGGCGCGGTAGGTCTTTCCTCCTCGGAAGTTGCCCGAGAGCATCAGCGCATCGTTGCCGTTGTCGTCGGAGATGAGGATGAGCGCACGGCGAAACTCTGCGAAGGAGCCACTGGCGTCGCGGTTGGCCGAGCGCCCGTCGACTTGGGAGTCTGGAGACACGCCGAGCCCGACCCTGGCGAGATCTCGCTGGAGCACGCTGATGCCCACCCTGGACCGCTGCCGCGCCTCGATGGCGTCTCGCATGACCGACGAGGTCTCGGACATGCCCCGCAGCACCAGGTAAAGGGGGGTCACGAGCACAGCGCCGGCCACCAGGGAGATCATCATCTCCATGAGCGTGAAGCCCTGCTGCCGCAGAGCCTGCCGATGGGTTCGTTTATCGCGGCTCATCGGGCAAACCCCCTGGTGGCAACGGTCACGAGCTCCACGGCTTCGTCCGAGCCGCCTGCAGCCAGGCGCTCGGCCACAGCATCTACCGTGCAGTCGGTCCACGCATTGACGAGATTGAGCTCGCCCGGACGGGTCCAAGACACCCTGACTCGGAGCTTCCAGGCCAAGGCGTCGGCCGGGGTCGCAAGGGCAGAGCCCATGGGGCTCGCCATATAGGTTACACAGAGCTCGTAGCCAGGAGTGTCATCTGTCGAGTGGCCCAGAAACTCGTCGACCCGCACGCTGGCTGGGTGCCAGGCATTCGGAGCGGTCAGCGCCTGGTTGAGCAGAGGATACGAGGAGTCGCTGAACGAGCTCGTGGGGTAGCGCACGGGCCAGGCCATGACCTCGTTTTGCAACGCGGTCAGGAAGTAGCGGGCCACGCTCACGGCCGCGGTGTTCTGCCGGCCCCTCGACCCCGCGCTCAAGGAGGCTTTTTGCAAGGCCACCATGCCTGTCAGGGCCACCATGAACACCGTGAGAGCGACCATCACCTCGAGGAGCGTAAAGCCTTGTGGCCCAGAGCGTTTGCGCATAACTGTGCTCATTTCATGGCGCCTTTCCCGGCGCAGTCCGAGAGAACGGCGCGCCTCCAGTGGGAAAGAACACGGCCTGGCGCACATCGAGGCTGGCGCCGTCACAACTGCGTCCAACAGTGCGATTGAACGGGACGACCGCGCCATCGAGAAGATCGGCGTCGACCCCGAACAACGTAGCGTTCGCGGGCGAGGAGTCGCCCCCTGCGCGTAGCCAAGCCACTGGGTCGCCCTGCACCGCGGGCTGGCCACACACGGTGCCGTCGTCCCCACCCACTCTCACCCACAGCTCGCCAGCGCCCGAGTAGCAAAGGGCAAAGGCAGCTGCCGGCAAGGTTGTCAAAACGAGGTTCCCTGTAGCATTGATGGTCCGCGCCCTTCCGTTGCACATCGCGAGGCTCGACTCCACGAGATCCGCGGCTCCCAAATACAGGTTGAGCGGATCACCGCCGCCGGGGTTTGGCAAATACAAATCGTAAGCGCACTTTTGTGCCGGCGTGGACCAGCAACTCGCGCCAGAAAGGAGGTTCAGCCAGAGGCCCCGGGCGCGAAACTCGACGACCGAGGCGCGGCGGGTCTGGATGGCCATGGAGCGAGCGCGGCTGCCGAGCTGCTGTACTTGCGAAACGAAGCTCGAAAGCCGGTTGCGGTGGTTGATCGGGCCGAGTTGGGCAACGGCTAGGGCGGCGAACACTCCGATGATGACCACGACGACCATCAGTTCAACCAGGGTGAAACCGCGTTGCGCAGTGGGCTTCATGGGACTCCCTTTCGGCGACTTAAGATTCCCAAGGAGAATAAAGCAAGAATCGTTCCGTGCGAAAAATCAGGGTGTTTACGAAGAACACAAGCTCGATACAATACTCCAACTTCAACTTGTCTTGTCATCATGGAGAGGTTTTGAATGAAACAGTTTCGCTTCTATGAAAAAGTTGCAGGGGTCGCGCTGCTCGGGGGCGCCTGTCTTTTCGGGTGCAAAGAGCGTCCAGAATCCGATCCTCTGCCCTCTGCGGAGCCCAAGGTCGAGGTGGGAGCGGCCGATACGACGGCAAAAGGACCGGCAAGGTGGCTCGGAGCGTCGATCGCAGGTCTTGCCCGAGGCGCAGCGCCGCGGATCTTTGGGCCTTCGAACCTCTACGAGCTCATCAACGGCGGCGCAGACGTGTTCGTCGACTACGGCCTCGTCTCCATGGCCGTGGCCGACTACGCAGACAAAGGCAAAAAAGGAGTGACCGCGACCGTGGAGCTCTACGACATGGGCAGCGCGGCCGGCGCCATGGGGCGGGCGGCTCGCAACCTCGCGGGCCTCGATTCTAAAGAAGAATCAGGGCAGGGATTGCCCGAGGAAATGAAGGATCGGGGACAGCTCGGCAGCGGCGATCTGTGGGTTTGGCAGGGACAGCATCTGCTCCATGTCACGCTGCTCGACGAATCGCCAGATGCCACGGCCCAGTCCACGGCGGCTCTGGGCAAGGAGCTTTTGCCCAAAGTGGCCGAAGACGTGCTCGCTTTGGTTCCGTCTTTGCCTGCGCCCCAGGAGCTCGCGGCGTTTCCCAAAAACGGGCTCATCGCACGCAGCTTCCAGCTTTGGCCTGCGCATTGCCTCGACCGCAAAGAGATGGGTCCTTGCTGGAGCGCGTCCTATGGCAAAAAGGAAGATCCCTTCACAGCCTTCATCTTGGACCAGGGAGGCGATGCGGCAAAGGCCGAGAAGCTCACCTCGACGCTCGTAGCCGATGGGGTCCTTGCCAAAGCGGCGTGTGGTCGAACCCTCGGCCTTGTGGCACCTACCTCGGCCTCAAAGAAAGAAGCAGCGGTTCTGCTGCAAACCCTGAGCGCGTCTTCGTGCCCATCGCCCTCCCGGTAGGTTCTCAAAAAGTCGTGGCATATACCTTCGCTCCTCAAGGAAACTCGAACATGGTTATTCGATCTTCCGTGGTATGACGACTCGAACAGTCCTCGTCGCTGCGGCACACGCCACGACTTTTTGAGAAGTACCCCATCAGCAAAGGAAATGCTGAC
>JALOQD010000204.1 GCA_025453525.1 Myxococcota bacterium | reverse complement strand
ATCGATGCGGGGAGCAGGCCAAAGATCGCCACGATCGCCGCGATGAGAATGGCTCGAAGTCGTTGAAGCGCTCCTTGGACGATGGCCTCGAAGAGCTCGCTACCCTGCAGGCGAGCGACGATGATTCCTCTCACCATCAGCACGCCGTTCATGATGGAGATGCCGAAGAGCGCCGCCAAACCGACGCCGGTCGAGGTGCTCAGGGGCATGTCGCGGACGTACAGTGCGAGAATTCCCCCAATGCAGGCGAATGGAATCCCTGCCAGCACCAAGAAGGCGCAGCGAAGAGAGCCGAACGTGGCCCACAGGAGCAAGAAGATTAAGCCGACGGCGGCGGGGATGAGCAGGCGGAAGTGGTTGTAGGCGCGCTCGAGGTTCTCGAACATGCCCATCCACTCGACGCGGTAGCCTGCCGACAGCGACGGCATCAGCTCAGCTTGGAACTTTTGTTGCGCATCCTTCACGAACCCACCCGAGTCGCGCCCCACGATATCGCACCGCGCTGTGATGAGCCGCCGGCTGTTCTCTCGCGCGATGAGCGTCTGACCGTCGATGATGTCGATGTGGGTCACTTGGCTCAGCGGCACCGGTCGCCCGTCGGCGTTGTGCAGGAGCAGTCGCCCAATGGCTTGCGGAGAATCGACGACAGCGCGATCGAGCTTCACCACGACATCGAAGCTGCGATCCCCTTCGTAAAGCGTCCCCACGGGCGAGCCTCCGAGCGCGGTGTCGATGAACCTGGCCACATCCTCTATGCGGACATTGTGCCGAGCGCACGCCTGGCGGTCGGGTGTGATCTGGAGCTGCGCCTGTGGACCCTCCTGCTCGATGTTCACGTCCCGTGCCCCGGGGATCGTCTTGAGCAGCTCGAGGGCAGCTCTGCCGAGGCGGAGGAGCACCTCCGAATCCGGCCCGGAAAACTGCACGCCGAGGTTCGCGGAGGTCCCGTTGGTGTCCTGGGTGACCATGTCGATAATCGGCTGAGTGAAGACGAAGCGCGTCGTGGGGAACTCATTTCGCAGCTGCTGAGCCAGCGCCTCCACGAGCTGTTGTTTGTTTTTGAACCGAGTCCACTGCCGCATCGGCTTCAGCCCGACCATCATCTCGATCCGGCTCGGCGGGAACGGCTCGGTCCACGCCTCGGTGCGGCCCACTTGCGCGGAGATGAACTTCACGTCGGGGATGTCGAGGGCCAACTCGCGGATCCGCCGGCCGAACACGGCGGTCTGCTGCAGAGATGTCCCCTCGGGGAAATTGGCCTTGACCCAGATCGGCCCTTCGTCGAGG
Organism: Myxococcota bacterium; assembly: GCA_025453525.1. Classification (GTDB taxonomy): domain Bacteria; phylum Myxococcota_A; class Polyangia; order JAAYKL01; family JAAYKL01; genus JALOQD01. The sequence continues at coordinate 8,835 of JALOQD010000204.1, read as the reverse complement.
TAAGGCAGGAACTCGACCCCGAGGTTGGGGACGATGCGCACGCAGACAACGGCAAGGATGCCGCAGACCGCGACGACGACCTGCCAGCGGTGCGCGAGCAAGAAGCGCAGTGACCTTGCATAGCCCGCCCGAAAGCCGAGCGACAAGCGACCTTCGCTCTCCTCGTAGCCCCGCCGGAACATGATCGTCGCGAGCACCGGCACGACGAACAGCGCAGAGAGCAGCCCGCCGCCGAGGGCGTACACCATGGTCAAGGCCATGGGGCGGAAGAGCAATCCCTCGATGCTGGTCAGAGCGAGCAACGGCAAGTACGCCGCGATGACCATCAGCATCGAGAAGAAGACCGGACGTTCGACTTCCCGAGCTGCCTCGAGCACCACGCGGAGCACGTCGGGCTGTCTCTCTCCACGAGCACGCGCGTCTCTCGTTTTCTCGCCCAGGCGCCGCGCGATGTTCTCTCCGATGATCACCGCCCCATCCACGATGATGCCAAAGTCGATGGCCCCCACGGACAAGAGCCCGATGGGGATGTCCGTGAGGTACATCAACACGAGGGCGAAGAGCAGCGAGAAGGGTATGGTGATGGCGATCAGCGCCGCCATGGAGGGGCGGCCCAAGAACAAGAGCAGCACCAGCACGACGAGCGTAATCCCCAGCGAGACGCTGTGCGCCACGGTGTGCAGCGTGCTGTCGACGAGGTGTTGGCGATCGTAGAACGGGACGATCTGTACACCCGCCGGCAGCTCGGACTCGTTCAGCTCGCCGATCGCCTCTTTGACTCCAACCAAGACTTTTGAGGGATTCTCCCCGCGGCGCAGCAGAACGATGCCCTCGACGGACTCGTCGGTAAGGTCCTTGCTGTAAACACTCGAGCGAGTCATCGCGGCAGGACCGACGGTGGCAACGTCCTTTACATAGACCGGCATGCCGCCCACCGACCTCACGAAAATGTTCTCGATCTGCCCTACCGACTCGACCAGACCCGCGCTGCGGATGACCAGCGACATACTGCCTCGCTCCAGCACGCTCCCGCCGGCCGCGGCGTTGTTTGCCTGGATCGCGCCGACGAGGTCGTCCATGGTCAGGCCGAAGCGCGCGAGCTCGGCGGGGTGGAAGGTCACCGCGTACTGCTTGGCCAGGCCGCCGAAGTTCGAGACATCGGCCACACCCGGGACGCGCAGCAGCCTGGGGATGACCACCCACTCGTTCAAGGTCCGACGCTCCATGAGGTCGATGGTGCCATCGGACAAAAGCTCGTAGCGCAGGACCTCGCCGCAGGGCGAGGTGACAGGTGCGAGATCCGCGCTCGCCCCGTCCGGGAGCTCCAGCCCCGCGAGGCGTTCTTGGACGCGCTGGCGCGCCCAGTATGTCTCCGTGCCTTCCTCGAAGATGAGCTGGACCAGGGACAGACCGAAGATCGTCTGCGACCGGACGGTCTCCACCTTGGGCACATTGCGCATGGCGATCTCCACGGGGATCGTCACGCGACGTTCGATCTCCTCGGGGGCGCGGCCAGGATAGCTGGTGACCACCCACACGGACTGCGCCGCGATATCGGGGTATGCATCGATGGGCAAGCGCAAGAAGGCAAAGAGGCCGGCGATGGACAAGGCGATCGCGGCGATCAACACCAGCCAGCGATGTCGAATCGCTTGTTCGATGAGTTGGCCTATCATCTCGCCTCCCCGCCCTCGGAGGCGATCCGCTGCGTGGCTTCGACGATGAACGGCTTCAGGAGAATCGCCCCTTGGCCGATGACGCGATCTCCAGACACGAGCCCGTGGAGAATCTCCACCCCGGTGTCACGGAGCTCTCCCACCTGCACGGGTGTCACGCGCCACGAACCGGCCTCGGCTTGCACCATCGCGTAGTCAGAACGCCCTACGTGAACCACGCCCTCTGCCGGCATGAGGAGCGCATCGCGAGCATCGGTGCCTAGACCGATGTCCGCGAACATTCCGGGGCGAAGAAGATCCTCTGGATCGCGAATCGTGAACAGCACGCGCAGCGAACGTCGCTCTGTCGATAGCACGGGGGAGATGGAATGGACGGTTCCCGTGAACACCTGCCCGTCGACACCGAGGAAACGAGCTTCGCACGACTGACCGATTCTCACCCGGGACAGCATGGCCTCTGGAACGTCGGCCACGACGATATCAATTTCTTCCACGACGTCTCGAAACAGCTCGGGCTCGACTCCGGCTTGCTGCAGCTGACGCCCCAAGGCTGCCTCGCCACGCTCGGCGATCCGCCACGCCGTTTCGGCCTCGTGCAGCTCTTTACGGCCTTGGATCTGGGCCTCGAGCAGCTCGGTCCGCGCTGTCGCGAGCTCTCGTTCCGATTCTGTCCCAGCCTCGACAAGCGTGCGGAGCCGCTCCACGAGGGCCTCTTGCGCCCTGACACGGTTTTCGGCCAGCTGTTTGATGGAGTCGAGCTGGTTTTTGGCAAAGGAAATGTCCGTGCGAGCTTTCTGCCAATCCGTGTAGGTGGTCAAGAGCTCGGGGGAGTGGAATTGCCAATTCGTCCTCGCCCCCTTGGAGGGGCGATGGCTGGCCATGACAGTGCCGGTTACAGTCAGCACCGGGGTGGCGATGCTCTGCGGCTCCACACGGGCGATTTTGAGCTTCTGGTTCAGCGGAGACTCGGGCGCTATCAGGATGTGTCCGGGCGTCACGAGTCGGACAGGGCTCTGTGGTGGGACCGGCTGCGGCTCGGTGTCGGTGCTTCGGCTGCTCGATGGCCACAAGAGAAAAAGCAAGGCGCCCAAGGTCGCCGCGAAGAACAACCAAAACTGAACACGGCGCAGGCGGTTCGTCGAACCAAGCTCTTGGGCCTTCTTGGCGTTCGGTTGCGAAGTCATGTGAGTCGTCGATTGAGTGTCCTTCATAGAAGCACCTTCCTTCCCAGCGCGGCCTCATAGCGGATGAGAGCCCGCCAATACTCGGCGCGGGTTGCAATGTAGGCGCGGTAGGTCTCGCGCAGGCTCCGCTCTGCATCGAGCACGTCGAGCAAGGGCATGCCCCCGGCCTCGTACGACGTGCTGAAGCTTTTGCTGACTTGCGAAGCCAATTCCAAATCGGTCTGCGTCATTTCGATGGCATTCTCCCTGGCCATGGCAAGCTCTTGCACCGCTTGCTCGATCTCGGCGCGGAGCTGCGCGAGAGCGGCGGTCAGTTCGTGGGTGGTTTGTAAAGCCGCCGAGGCCGCCCTGGTGCGGCCGCCTTGGTTGCGGTCGAACAGCGGCAGCCCCACCTCCAGCCCGATCCCGTAAGCCGTGACGTCCGGAGCGCCAATGGAGTGCTGGAACTGATGCGCCACGCCCAGGCTCATGCTGGTCTCGGGCCAGGCGTTGCGTCTCTCGACGGTCGCCTCCTTCTGGGCCTTCGTCACGATGTTGCGCAGTGCGGCGATATCGGGGCGGTGCTTCGAAGCAATCGCGAATGCCTCCTCGACGGCGAGCGGGTTCCCCTCTATCGGAACGTCCAGCGAGCCTGAGACCTCGAGAGAAGAGGCTGGTCCTGTTTTGCCCACCAGAACCTGTAGCCCGGCCCTTGCCGAGGCGAGCGCTGATCTCGCGAGTCGCTCCTCTCGCTTGGCGGATTGAAGCTCGAGGAGCACCCGCTGGAGGTCTACCTGCGGGCGTCCCCCGCTGCTCGTGGCCTTGCGAATGGCCGCCTCTACTCGACCAAGATCGGCCACTGCCTGCTGAGCGGCCCCGAGGAGGGCTTCGGCCTCGAGGACTTCGTAGAAGGAGGTCTTGGTTTCGGCGATGCGCTGCCGCACGACGTCCGCGTACTCATTCTCCGACGCCCCGACCCCGTGCTCGGCAGCGGCGATGGCGGCCGAGCGCTTGCCGAACAACAGCCAATCGAGGGGGTAGCTTATTCCGCCCGCGAGCTCTGGGGGTCCGCCCGGTTTCTCTACTGTGTATTGCCGACTCAGAGGCAGCATCCCCACCTCGATGCCGAGGCTCGGGTTGGGAATCGCGGACGCTGTCTCTACTTCGGCGCGCGCTTGAACGACAGCTTCCCGCGCGGCAAGGAGGCTCGGGTTTGCGAGGCTCAATTCGAGAGCTTGTTCGAGCGTGAGGCCGGTGGCATCGCCGCGCGCCCCGCGGCTCGATAGGGCGGTGCTCGCGAAGGCGAGCGCTGTGAATGCAATTATCTCCCAAGTTCGGTGGCACTCGATCATCGGAGCTCCTTCTCACGGTCTGTGAGCTGGTCAGAAAACCTTAAGTTCTAGCGATTCTTCGCGTGCCCAGGACATGGACCGATGAAACAACGACACCGCTCTTTCGAGCGCGCTTTAGTCGTGCGTCCTTTAAGGTTCACGAAGCTCGGAGCTAGAGGTGTCGCGCGGGAGGGGAGTGCTTGGGCGCGAACAGGAGGATCTTCGCGGGCGCAATGGCCCTGTCATCGAGTGCTAGAGGATTGGCGCTCGTGAAATGAGCGCAAAGAACGGTCGCAACAGGCTCGGCAGCGGAAAACTGGACGAAAGAATTCGAAAGCTGGCAAGCCAGCCCGAAGTCCATGCTGCCCGGGGCAAGGCGAGCGGTGTTCGCAGAGATCTCCTTGCTCGAGCCCGGCGCAGAGACTCCATCGTCTGTCGGTCTGGGGCCGGCATCCTCGAATTGGTGGTGCGTGAGACAGAATTTGTGGCGATGGTCGGCGAAAGTGTAATGGAGCTGCGGGATGATAGGCACGAGCGCCATCCACACTCCGCATTGGAGTGCGATGAGTGCCTGTGCCAGATGAGTGAGCCGCGTCTTCATCACTTCAAGTGATTTAGGTTTGATCGGCTTGGCAGGTCAAGGCGGATGAGAGCCAGATCGTAATCACCGATTGAAGACTCTCCCAAGGTGCCGAGCGTGGTGCCGCAGAGGAAGACATGGCCTTGCACCGCGACGACGGCATTGGCGAAGTCCTCGACATCGGTCTTCCAAGTTTCGATCCAATCGGCGGTGCCGCCCTTTTCGAACCGGGAAAGGAAGATGTCGCCGCTTTTACCATCGGGGATGAACGTCCCGCTGACTTTTCCCGTGGCAAAGAGGCTGCCGTCGCTGCCCACGGTCACGGCGTGAGACTGATCAAACCCCTCGCCGCCGAGCTGGCTCGCCCAGTCCACCACGAGATCCAGGCCGATGCGGGCCACGAACGCATCGCCGCTACCAGACCAGGTGTTGCCGGGCAGGGCGTCCTCGACCAGGCCGCCGACCACGAGAGTGGAGGTGCTCGAATCCAACACCATGGCGCGGATCTCGTCGCGCCAGTTCGTCCCGAAGGTGAGCGTGTCCATGCGCTTGCCCTTTGGACCGAACTTGACCACGAACGCGTCGGCGTCTCCCTCTTTCAGGGAGGCAAAGGAGTGGCCCGCGACGTAGACGTTGCCGGTCTTGTCCACGGCCACGGCCTGGGCAATGTCCAACTGTCCAACGTCCACGGTGTTGTCCCAACCCTCGCTGCCATCGGCTTCGAATCTCTTTATAAACCCTGTCTCGAAGTTCGTGGCGCCGGTGACATAGACTGCCGAACCGCTCGTGGTGAGGCCGTAGACGTAGTCGTCCTCTTGCGTGGCCCAGGTCGAGGTCCATTGCCAACGCCCCATGGAATCGTACTTGAGGACAAACGCGTCGCCCGTGCCTGGCATGGGATTGTCGTGACCGTCGAAGCTGCTCCAGGCCGTGCCGGCCACATAGACGTTGCCCAGCTCATCGACGGAGAGGGCTCTTCCCAGTTCGTCCGCGGCAGTGCCGCGCTGGCGAATCCACTGGACGTTCAAGTCAAAGTCGAGCTTGGCCAGAAAGACATCGAGCCGGCTCGAGGGGTTGGGGGTGTCGCCCACCGTGCCCTGGGTTGTGCCCACGACGTACACGGCGTTGCCGAAGATCGCCACTCCATTGCAGTGGTCCGCCTTTTTTGAGCCAAACTGGAGGACCGAGGACGGATTCTCGGTGTTGCCAGGCCAGCCGCCACCTGTCGTGGAGTCGGTCTGGGTGTCCTCTTCCGTGGCGGTGGGGGCTGTTCCCGTGGTGCTATTGGAGGTCTCGGTCTCCGGCGCATCCGTGCCGCTTGCGGAGCTCGAGGAAGAGTCGATGGAATCACCCGTGGTGTGACTCGATTCTTCTGGGTCGCTCTGCCCGTCCGTGTGGCTCGAAACGCTGTCGTCCTCTGTCCCTTGAACGACGATGTCGTCTGTTTGCTCGGTACTGGCCTGCGTTTGTGTCGGCTCCCCGCTTTTTGTCTCGGGCTGCGCGCAGGCGAGGGGCCCTAGCGCACAAAGGGACACACACATCCATAGCTCAAGGTTTTTCATCGTAAGCGCTCTTTTCAAAAGGGCGGCGTATGACCGCCGCAGGCCCCCCTTGTACACGCCTTGGAACGTGGCTTGAAGCTCTATTTGGATGGGGAAAGCTCTCAGATACGGCAAAGGGGACAAACGGGAGGCCTCATCCCTCAAGGAGCCGGGGGGAGATCGATGCAGTAGTCGTCGCAGTTGCACGTACTCGCAGAGCACGTGGGCGAACAGCCTGCCGTGTCCGTGAGCCATTTGTTCAAAAAGACATGGCGAGTCTTGAAGCACACCTCCCCTGCGGCCAGGTCGAAGGTGTAGAGCCTGGCAGCCGCTTCGTTGAGGGGCTCGGTGCCATGGCCAAACGAGAATTGATGTCGTTCCACCTTGTGTCCGTTGCCGCAGTCAATGAGCTTGCGATACCGACTGCCGTGGGTATGTCCCTCGAGAACCATGAACACATTCTTGTAATCGCAGAGCACCGGCTTCGAGCTATTGAGCCAGGCCGGGGAGTTGGACAGGTAATGAGTGACGATGATCGCCGTCGCGTCCGAGTTGTCGCCAAGGACCTTCTTGGCCCAGTTGTTCCAAGCGGCTGTGAGCGCTTGCGTTTCACTGGAATCGCCAAATCGCAGGGCCAGCACGATAAACGGGCGACCTCCGACTTCGAATCTGTAGTAGGCGTTTTCCATACCGTAGGTGGAGTTGACGGTGGAGTAGCTGCCTCGGAAATAGGGGTTGTCTCGCTTGAGGACGTAGGCCCGCGGGCTCCCGTCCGGTCCATTTTGTCGAACCAAGTCCGAGAACTGCGCGGCGTAGTCTTCGGGTTGCCCATAGTTGTCTTGGCACCCGTCGTGGTTGCCGCAGGACGGGATGAAATGGACGTTCTCTGCCCTGAGATCATGCGCGAAGTTCAGGACGCGATCCCAACGGGTCTGGTTCCGGGTTCCAGGCAGGTTAGCGTCCTGGACGAGATCGCCCACGCTGGCCACGGCCAAGAGATTGAGCTCTTCCTTTTGGTCGACAAAGAAATCGCCCACCTTGTACAACCACTCTGCGTTGGTGTCGCTCATCGTCACTTTCTGCACATCTGGCAGCAGGCCGAGGGTGAAAGAGCCGCTCGCGGTACCGCACGTGCCCTCTGCTACGCCACAACCGCACTTACCTGGCTCGGTCTTTTTCGGGTCGTTCGGACAAAGGTCGACAGGGGTGCCACCGCTACACGTGTAGACGACCGCGAGCTTCTTGGCCTTGCCGCTACAGGGATCGCCAAAGACAGCGTTGCTCGCCACGACGGAACAAGACGCCTTGTTCAAACACGAGGCCTTTACTTTTTCCAAGGAGCTGGCCGCGTGGCAGGAGGAGGTGGCAAAACCACCTGGGCACGCTCCTGTGGGCAGGCCGTAGCTCGCAAAACTCACGCTGGCGATGGTCTTCCCAGTGGGGCACGACAGCGCAACGGTCTTGTTCTCAGCCGCTTCGACGCAACCAGAAGACCCACTGCAAGAACCCTCTGCCACGCCGCAACCACAAAGCCCAGGCTCGGTCTTGTTCGGGTCGCTCGGGCAATTATCAACGATGTTGCTGAAGAGCTCCATGCTGTCCAAATTGGGTCCGCCGGCGCTCGTATTGGCCATAATGCGGATCGTGTTCTTGCCAGCCTTGAGGGGTTTCGTGATGCTCACGGTTTTCCAGGTGGTCCACGAGCCAGTCCCGGTAAAGGCCACATTACCGACATTCGCGCCGTTCACGTAGAGGGCGCATGGACGCGTGACAGAGGGAGTGGCGTATCTGAAGGTGAGCGTGTAACTCCCGGCCTGGGCCGCGTTCACGTTATTGAGCTCAATCCACGTGCCACTCAAGCCGTAGTCCACAAAACCACTCCCCGTATAGCCTTTGTTGTTGGTAGCAATTTTACAGCCACTTTGGGACGTAAAGCTCTCAGCTTGATAGAGGCCGACCGACGTCGCTCGATCAGAGAGATCTTCATCAACTCCATTTCCCAGCTCATCGACGGCCTCGCAGCCGAGACACCACAACAAGCCAAAGCATCCGATCGCGCTTGTGAGAAAAGTCTTTTTCATAAGAGCTCCTTTCGTTTTGCCGGAATAACCAGAATTTGTTTATTTTGCGATTGCGCTCAGCGCCAACTGATACGCCTTAGCCAAATCACTGGATTCAACAACCATACCAACCCCAAAGTGGCTCTCCGAAGTGCAGAGAGACCGAAAAACAACCAGGATTTCCGCAAAAAACCTCGGTTCATGCCCAATTTGAACAAGGCAGACCCACGGAGAGGGTCACAGCGACGCGACACTCCCGACTTCGAAGTGACGGCGCGGTGTGACAGGGAAATCCGAGAAGGGGACTTTGCTAGTGCCTCTTCAAGCATTCACGGTCGGGTAAGGGAGTGCATGCATTCCCCCTTTGAAAAGAGGGTGTTGTAAATCAAAGAGCCGAGGCTCCTCGCCACCCTGCTGATCGTCGACCTCTCGGATTTCACGTTCAACAAGGTGCAGCTCAAGGCCGGGCCTGGGCAGTAGCCGG
>JALOQD010000470.1 GCA_025453525.1 Myxococcota bacterium | reverse complement strand
GTCGCACTGCACCGGGAGATGCGCTCACTCAAGGGCGACCTCGACGAGCATCGCATCGCACAGCGGTTCGACATGATGGAGGTGCTCACCGCTGACCAGCGCATCGCCGCTGTGAGCCTTTTCATGAGGCGTCCTCACCGAGGGGAACGCGACGAGCGCAATGAGTAGTTTCACTCACGTTCAAATCCATGCCTGCGAGGAGTGACTGAAGCTAGGAGCCGATTCAGTTCCGACCTGCGCTCCCGACCTATTGATTCTCCAGCAGTCCGGCATTCAGGTCGTCCTGGCCAAGACCACCGAGCCGAGCGTTTCCAGCGTGTGTTGAGCTTTCGATAAAAATTCGTCGCCCTCGTCGTCACTGACAACGCCTCGCGGCAGTCATCCAGACTTCTCCTCCCCGGTCGATGTGCGCTCTCCGTGGTCTTCTGGCTGCGGCCCGATTGAAGCGTGGGCGACAACGCGGCCGATGAATTCCCAGTTGTCGCTCTCCGCGGCCTTCGGACTGCGACCCCATGGAAGCTTGAAATCGCCGACGCAGTGAAAAAAAAAGCGCGTCGAAGTGCGGATCTGGCTCGGAAGGTGGGCTGGGGCCTTTCCAAAACTTGTCCCAAAATGGGACCAGAAATCAGGCGGGTATCGTGCTTTTTCGGCGGCTCGTGTGGAATGTCGGCGAGGGTGGCTCGAGACCAGGTGCGCTGCGTAACTCCGCTTGATGAGAAGGATTTTTGTTTGTTTACGGGGACTAAACTCAGCGCGCCCAGCAGGACTCGAACCTGCGACCCTCGGTTTAGGAAACCGATGCTCTATCCACCTGAGCCATGGGCGCCCGAAGAGCTATAGCCTTGTAACTCAAATGGCTTTCCGGATCAACGACGACCTCGGACTTCATGCGTCGCGGGAAAACGTCTCCAAAACGCCGCCATCGACAAGAAGTCTTTCGTGGCTCGTCGACATCGCTTCTCTTCTTTGTCGCTCCTTTTTGTCACCCGCTCACCTTTGCAGCCGCAGCTGTTCTCGCCGCTTCGATTCGTTCGACCGCGAGTATCACATCCTCGTCCTCGCGGATGTTGTACCGAGCGAACGCGCTCTCGCGTTTTGTGGCCGGTCATTTTCATGATGACCATCCGCCGCGCTTTTGTGGAGAAGCTCCGGCGCCGGTCATGAAACCATACGCCCTTGAGCCCCGCCTTCTTGCATGCGTATCGCCAGGCCGTGGGGACGTTCGTTGGTGGTCTTTTGATCCCTCGAGAAACGAGGCCCGTATTGTGCGGTACGCAGCAGGAAAAAAGCATAGCGCCGCCGCCCGCCTACTCACCCCCACCGAAGAGGCTGGGGCAGGTTGCGATGATGGTTCCCGAGCCGGCGCCGCAGGAGATGATGGACCGCATGGCGTCCTCCACCTTGGTTTTCACGGGATGAACGTACTTGCCCTGAAGATGGAAAATCTGACCCGATGTTGGGTTGGGGCCAGTGGGTACGAACACAGAGAACATTCCGTTGTCGTGCTGGTCGGTGATGAATGCAGTCGCAAGGGTGTCGCTCCCGTACAGCTGAACTAGGGCCACCTGGGAGAAAGGTGATTTCTTCTTGCCCAAAAACTGGAGCACCGTCTCCTTGACCAGCTTGTACCCAGGCGCAAAGCGGATCAGCTTGGCCTCCAATTTGGTCTGAACGAAACGACCAACACTGGTTTTTACGAGCACCCCCAGCAGGAAACAGCTGAGGATAATGCTTCCGATCACGATCAGATCCGCCAGGAACTTTCGAAGCTCGGACTTGGCCAGCAGGAGATTGGTGATTGGGCCGATGATCTCTGTTACCGCCCCATAGAGCCAGCCGAATACCCCAAAGATGATGGTTGCCGGCAAGATGACCACCAGACCACCGATGATGGTTGTTTTAAAAAACGAGACTGCTTGTTTCATTGAAACACCCTTGGTTTCTTGTTTTTAAGCGAACCTTGTTGATGGGTTTTCGAATGTCCATGCGTTGGTCGGTTTAGGATTGGATTCTTCAACGGTGCGCCACCATCCGAAACAGCTCCACGCTCGCTGGCGCATGCCCTGCGAAGTGGTTGTTGAAGTATCCGAGCACTCGGATTTGTGCGGCTCGCAGCTCACTGACAATGGGCACCCACGCCTTAGTGACCGCCCGTTGATCAACGACAACCTCGCCCCAGGTCTGCGTGAGCTTCTCGATCGCTTTGCGGTCGCCGAGCCAGCGGATGTAGGCGAAGTCAGCAGTCGGACCCCCGGTCAGGCGGGGCCAGTCGGCCGCAGCAGGCATCCAAGTCTGCTCGTTCCAAACCAGTGCCGCGCGGTGCTGTCGGCATAACGTGACGAGGGGGGACTTGATCCAACGCTCGTTGCGGATCTCCACGGCGAAGCGCATCTCTCGAGGCAGGCGGCCGAGAAAGCGGTCCAACCGCTCGAGGAACGGCGAGGGCGAGGTGAATGTCTTTTTGTTGAAGTAGGGATACTGCAGCAGCACGGGCCCAAGTTTGCTCCCGAGCCCGCTTATGACTTCGAGAAAGGCGTCCATCTCGTCATCTGCGTCGAGCAGCGCGAGCTCGTGCGTGATGCGGCCCGGCGTCTTGAGCGCGAAGGTGAAGCCATCGGGCGTGCGGCGACGCCACGCATCCACGTTGGCACGCGTGGGCGGGCGATAGTATGTCCCGTCCACTTCGACGGTGTCGAAGACCGTGGCGTAATGTTCGATGAATTGCTCGGGCTTCAGCCCTGGCGGGGAGAACGGCCCGACCCAGTCAGTAGAAGACCAGGACGAGGTGCCGATGAAAAGGTCTATGTCTCCTTCGAACATGAGGGGGAGATTACCAGGTCTTGGACCGCTTCGTTGACACCTTAATCACGGCTTTGCTCTGAAGAAGAGCCCCGGAAAATGACCCCGTCTGCTCGCTCCAAGCTTTCGCGAGGCAAACCCACTGCGCGCCGGGGTCATTTTCATGCTCATTGGTGGTCGCAGCAGCGGTCATGAGCGTTTGCTCAGAAAAAAAACCTCGGGAAATACCCTCGTCTGCACCGCGGGATGCTTTGCTCCAAGCTTTCGTGAGGGCATTCCCGCTCCGCGCCAGGGGCATTTTCATTCTCATGGGTGATCCATACAGCGGCAATGAACGTTTGCTAAGAAACCCTGGGGACGCCGTTGGGGTGCCTGCATCGTGAAAAGCAGCAAGGAGAAGACGCGAGATGCGGCGTCGAAGTGGGGGTTAGGGTTGAATGCCGAGCGAGCAGCTGTGGGAGACGGGAGAATTTCAAAAGCTCGGCATCGACTCGAGTTTCAAACTGAAGGGAGAACCCTTCAATTGACCGGGGTCAGTGCAAAAGAGCGAGGATCTTGTTCCTGGCGATTTTCCTATGGTCGATAGCGCCACTCGATCTACGACGGAAGCGTAGCGCGGGGGTTCTCTGGCGCCGCCGGGGGCGCAGACTATGCTCTCTAGTGGCGGACACTCTCGTCTGCAAAGGAGGTCGAGATGTTTCAAAGGCTCACCCTGGTCGCGTGTTTTTGCACGGCGTTCACCGCGAGCGCGTGCGACGACGATAACGAGGGAATCGAACAGACAGGAGCCTCCTGCGAGGTGGCCGAGGACTGCTATCCCGGAGTGGACACCGAGGCGCTGCCCTCGCCGCCGATGTGCATGGATCGCGTGGAGAATGGGTATTGCACCCACCATTGCGCGAGCGACGACGACTGCTGCTCCGTGCCCGGCGAGTGTGAAGACGATCTACCCCAGGTCTGTGCTCCGTTCGAGAGTACCGGTGAGTACTACTGCTTCCTGTCCTGCGAGGCGGTGGTCTCCGATCAGGACGAGTTCTGCGCGCAAAACGCCCACCCCGAGTTCCATTGCCGTTCCACGGGCGGCGGCAGCGACAACCGCAAAGTGTGTGTGCCGTAGGCAATTCGTGCAAGGGCACGAAACTCCAAAGACCAAGTCGACTTCACCTGATGCGCGGCACAGGCGTTGACAATCCGCCGGATGCTACAACTCATCACCGCGTCATCAGCGCGAACACACCCCAACCTAAGTATTCACGGGTGTAAGCGGCGTAGCGCTCGGGTTCCGAGGTCAGTTTGGCGCGAACATCTTTCGCGAACTCGTCGTCTGGATTGGCTTCAAGCCATCGGCGCATGGTGAGCCACTTGGCCGCCTCGTATCTGTCCCAGCCGTCTTGGTCTGCCAAAACCATTTCCACAACGTCGCAGCGAAGGCGGCCGAAAGACGCGAGAAGTTCTGGAAGCGT
>JALOQD010000469.1 GCA_025453525.1 Myxococcota bacterium | reverse complement strand
AAAAATACGAGCAGTGGCCAGTCCACTCGGGCAAAGACCAGGCCCGGATCCTTGCGGTGCAGAGCGATGAGCAGCCCCGCCGCGCCCAGGGCGACCAGCCCCATGTGCCAGCCGAGAGTAAAACCGGCGAGCACGCCCACGAGCACCATGGCCGAGCGTCGAGCACCGCGCCTTTGAACGAGTGAAAGGCTCGGGTCTTTCTCCTGTTCGAAAGCGCACGAGCAAAGCTGCCTGGAATAAAAGGCGAGGAGCAGCGCGACGTTGAGAAGCAGCGCGGCGAGCGACACAGGGCCTGCCACGGCGAGGAATTCCAAGAAGGAAAGACCGCTGCGACCGGCGATGATCATGTTCTGAGGGTTTCCGACCAAGGTGGCGGCGCTGCCGATATTGGCGCATGTGGCCAGCGCAATGAGGTATGGGCCAAATGGGAGCGCAGAGCGCCGGCAGATGCCGACGACAATAGGGGTGAGAAAGAGGCATACGGTGTCATTGACGAGCACCGCCGACAGCCCGGCAGAGAGAAAGCTCACGGCAACGAGCAACCCTCGGGGGCTGCGGCAGCGGTCCAACGTCAAAGACGCGATCCTTTCGAGCAGCCCGGCGTCCTCGCAATAGACGGTCAGGAGCATCATGCCGAGCAGGAGCGAGATCGTGTCGCCGTCGATGGCTGCATAAGCCTGCGCCGGACTGAGGGCGCCCAGCGCAACCATGGTCACGGCGCCGAGCAGCGCGAAGGTCGGTCTGCCCAGAGGCACGAGCTGTGTTTGGCGAGCGGCGATGAGCCCATAGGTGAGCGTGAACACGACAACTACCGCGATGACGAGGGGCGTACTCATGACGTCAGCTCGACGATTCCTAGGTCAAGACGACGATAGCGAGCATGCCGGCCCCGTATCCTGGCAGCTCGATTTCGAGGTCGAGGCGGTTGTCCGCGCCATTGAGCGCGCGAGACGTTGCCGCGGGGAGCTCCGCGTCGTTTCGTCTTAGCTCGTTCAGCTTGAGAAGGACAGAGCCTTCCTGGTTGATGGCGCCAGAGGCGATGTTGCAAATTTCGTTTACGTTTGCGAAGACGTCGTCCGAGATGTGCTGGGCTTTGATTTCGTCGTGCGCCGCATCCTTTGGAATCATGGCGAGCGCGGCTCCGAGGAAGTTGGCGATCCTCAAGTCGAACCCGAAGCACAATCGGTCTCGCCGGGCCTCGTCCTGCCAAGCACCTACGAGCACTACGTCTTGAAAAGGAACGGGCTCGCTCTGGACCGTGACTTTCACCTCTTCTCCCACGAGCCCAGTGAGCAGCTCACCGAGGGACTGCGGATCGGGCAAGAGCACACCGCCTTCTAGCGCGGGCTCGGACCCGGAGCCTGCCTCCCTGGACGCGGCAGGAGCCTCGTCGAGAGCGGGTGTTTCCACCGACCCTCTCGTGGTTGCAGCCTCTTGTTGCGCAGTGCGAGCCGCGAGCGCTGCGAACTTGCCGTTGCCGTAGCCCGGGACAGACAAATCAAAGTCGATCCGGCTGGCTGGGGATGAGAGAACAGCGATGAGCTCTTTGGGGAGGTCTTCTTTGTGAGGAAGGTACATGCGACGAAACCTGTGATGGGAGCCGCTGATCGCGTTGAAGATCTCCTGAAGATTCTCCTTCACTTCGTCTGCTAGCTTGAGGGCATGGGCGTCCTTCTCCGCTGCGTTGGCCGGGATCATGGCAAGCGCTGCGCCGAGGTAGTTGGCGCTCTTGACGTCCGCTAGGTACACCCCTGTAAGGCTACCGTCGTCCTCCACGTAGTCTGCGACGACGAACGCCTCGTCACTCGGCATTGGCGAACCTGATGTGTCTACAACGACTTCCGTGCCCGTGAGGCTGCATAGGAGCTTCGCGAGGTCGCTCTCCGTGGGGATCAGGGCGGCGGCGGAGGAGTCGTTGGTCGTGGCGATCGGCTGAGGAGCTACGGCAACCGGTTCGGGCGGCGCCCCAGCCTGGCTCGCGGCGGCGATGTCGTCGTCGGTGACGTGCATGACCGGGCTGAGGTAGGTGAGCCGGCCTTTTCCATACCCAGGGACCTCGACATCGAAGTCGTAGCGGAACGGCGGCGCCTGATACAAGGCTCCCAGGGCGCCTTTGGGCTGCTCGACGTTGAGCTCGAGCACGCGGCCGAGCGTGCGGTGGCCACTGCCCGTTTTCGCGATCAGCGAGGTCGCGATGTTGAAGATCTCCTTCATGTTATCGCGCACCTCGGCAACGAGCTTCTGCGCTTTCACGTCGGCTTCTGCCCCGTCAGCTGGGATCATGGCCAGGGCTGCGCCGAGATAATTGGCGAGTCGCAGATCAGCCAAAGCCACCGACGTCGTCTCGCCATCTTCGGTTGTATACTCAGCGAGCATGCACACGTCTTGGACCTTGAGGGCCGTGCTGGACCGCGAGACCTTGACCTCTTCGCCCAAGAGGTTGGTGAGCAGTTCGGCGATTTCGTCGAGGGTGGGCGAGCCTGTGAGCGGCTGCAGTGGGCTGAGCATCGCAGCCGTTGCCGAGAGGGCGATATCCTTTTTAGGGGGTTGGACGTCGTCGGGCCGGTCTTCCTGGCGTTGGGTCGGCAGCGCGGCTTGCGGCGCAGGTGATTGAGTTTGCGGTTGCGGTCGCTTCTGGGATTTGGCAACAGGCGCCTCGGCGGTTTGGCCCCCGGACCATGGCCGAAGGCTGTAGATCACCACTCCCAAGCGCGCGGGTTTCTCCACCGAAGCGCCCGGTGTGGCCCATGAGACGACACCGCGACCAAAAAATCTGCGGGACGAGGCCTCGAACGCCACATCCAATTCCACCAAGGTACCGACGCTGATGGGTGCTTCGCAGTCGATGGCAATGGCCGTATGAGGCCAGGCCGGCTTGCGGTGCACGGGCAGAATCCGAGGTGTGGATTCATCGATGCTTGCGGTGCACGGGCAGAATCCGAGGTGTGGATTCATCGATGGCAATAGGCCGCAGCTTAACGGCGCAGCCTTCGCCGAGAGGTCGGTACAGGATTCTCGTCATCCTATTGTAAACAATACGCCGACCGTCCCATTCATGCCAACGAGGCTTTATTTTTCAACGACCCGCTTACGAGCCGAAAACTGGACAGGGGATCTGCGGACTGATCTTATGGTCAGGATGTCACACTTCAGCGTAGCCCCGGAACCAAGGTCAACATAGCGGTGCTCGCGGCGGAAGCGTCGGACCGACATTGCCAAGCATGCGTCGGGGCGACTCGTGTCATGGATTTTCGCAAGCGG
>JALOQD010000203.1 GCA_025453525.1 Myxococcota bacterium | reverse complement strand
CAGAGACTGAGCGCAGGCAGGACAGTTCGGACAGGTCCTCGCCGTCGTACCCGATGATAGCCAGGTTTCCTTCGATTCGGGTGCACTGGGCCAGGCTGGCCAGGCTGGTCCACTCGCTGAGGATCCCCTCTGCCTGACAGGTGAGCTCTAGACACGGCGCCAGGGGCTCGGTGTCCGTGCCCTCCCTGGGGACGATGTCTGCCACCAGTTTGGCATCGAGGCACCCGAAAAGGCCGGCGAAAAGGACGAGCGCTGCCCATGGCCACAATAGCGCTCTCCATCGACAATGATGACATATCTTCATGGCTCTCATCCTTCCCTCCCAACAGTAATGAGGCGCGATGAAGCTGGCAATCCTAGTCGCGAGGCAATCGTACCGGAACCGTGTCTTCTCTCTCCAGGGAACGCCGCGTCGCTCTGCGTCGCGCATGAAAGGCCGAAACCGCGTCGAGCTGTTCGAGCTTGGGGTTGGCGCCGATGATCAGCTCGCCACCGAGCTCCTTCAAGGCGTCGAGCCCCTCGAGATCTTCCAGGCGGAGATTGTGCTCGAGCACGAGGTCGCCTCCCACGAGCTCCAAGCCGCAGAGCGCGCGCACATGGCGGAGACGATCATTGCCGCGAATCTGCAGGGACTTGCCCACTCTCATGAGCTGCTCTGTCCCATCGAGACGAGTCAGGGATGGGTTGAGGCTCACGTTGAAATCGGCGCCCACGGAACGCAGGTTCTTGAGCGCGGCGAGGCTGCGCAGGGATTCATTGCCAAAGTCCAAAGTGCCCAGGCTGAGGTCACCGCCCACGGAGATCAGGTGCTCCAGACCGATGAGGCTGACCAGGCCCTTATTGCCCCATATCTCGAGGTGGCGGGGCACGAACTCGACGCCGCTTAGGCCGCACAGGTCGATGAGGGCATCGTTGGCCCAAACGAACAAGGAACGCCCCACTGCCGTAAGGTGGCCCAGCCCGGCGAGGCTGCGCAAATCGGGGTTGTCGCCGATGCTGAGATCGCCCTCGATCCGGGCCAGGGATTCGAGCCCCTCGAGGTCCCGTAGCCGCGTGGAAGAGATCACCAGACTACCGCCGATGTGCTCGAGACCGCCCAGGTATGCCAGGCTTTCGACCTCGCCCTGTATGATGAGATCTCCCAGCACGGCGCGGCAATGGGCGAGCTGCTCGAGGTGCTCATCGCTCGTGGCGGTAAAAGCCGAAGGCCAGGCGCCGCGGGCGGGCACCACGACGGGGCCGCCCGTTCCGATCGGAGACCTCCGCAGGGCTTTGTCCGACCTCGACCCGCACGGTCCCACAAGAGAACGGTGAATCGCCAAATCGCCGAAGGGCACAGTGTGTGCTGTCATTTCGACTCCGCGTTGAGCTCCACGAGCCGTGCTCGCGCTGCTTTGCTATACAAGGAACGACCATAGCTCTCGACGAGCTCCTCGAGGGCGGCTCGCTCCTCGCCGACGCGCCCCAGGGCTCGCAGCGCACGGGCTCTCCCGTAGAGCGCTTCCTGGGCCAGCGGGCCGCGTCTCCCGGTCCGGCTCAGGTACAACTCGAATCTGGAAAGGGCAGCCGAAGACTCGCTGAGCTTCTCGAGCTCGATGGTGCCCAAAGACACGAGGGCCGACGTGGCGGCTTCCTCTGCTGTATGGCGTTCGACGATGCGCCTATAGACCTGGGCCGAGGCGCGATATTGGCCCGCGGCTCGCAAGGACTGCGCTTCGTACAGAAGCTGTTCGGCCGTGGGGCTTACAAACGTCTTACGGCTGCTGGCTACAGATGGCGCGACCACAGGCGCTACACGGCGCTGGGTTTCGCGCGCCTCGCTCGCCACATCCGCGGTGTCGCCAGCGGACAGATCAAACACCCTCTCAAAGCGAGAGCCGACCTCGATATCCATGAGCTCACGCACGATGGGCTCCCCGTCGACGCTCAGGCTGAGATCCCGATGACCCGCGCGCAGGGACACCACGAGGGGCGTGGTTCCCACCGAAGACCCATCCACCAAGACCTCTGCTCCGAGCGGCACCGAGCTAATGTCGACCGCACCCTTGGCCTCTGTGTCGAGCAGCGAGAACAGGTCATCGCGGCGGATCATCCCCTGGCGCTCCTCGGCAGAAAGATCGCGAACCACGCCAGACACCATGGCTTTGCCGCTACCGGCTGGAAGCACCGCGGCGACAGAAGCGACCGAATCGATTTCGACCTTGCCGCGGGCCACTCTCACGAAGGAATCGTCGTCTCCCACTTCCACCCCGAAAATGGTGCCCGTGACCGTGACGCGACCATGGGGCGTGACGACGCTCAGCATGGGAGCTTTGCGCGAGGGATCCACCGAAGACAACACCGCGCCTGCCTCCAGCACGATCTCGATGGCATCGCTCATGGGTCGATCGATGCTGAGCCGGGTGGAGGGTCGCAGGTCGACGAAAATGCCGTCGCTCATCGCGACAACGGCGCTCCCGCCCTGGGTCTCGATGCGCTGACCATTTTTCAGAGCGCCGCCCACGGCCGCTGGCCGCCCCTCGATGCGCACGTCACCCGACAAGACCAAAAACCTCGGCACGCTCAGGTCTGGAAGCGATGTCGACGAAGACTCTGCGCTTTGCGCCGCAGGAGCCTTATGGCTCACGACAGCGTCGGAAAGAGAGCCGGGCAGCCAAAAGGTCGCCGCCACGACGAACACCGCGGCAGCAGCAGCGGCAACGGCGAGGCGCGCGATTTTGGAGAAGCGCATGCCATCGCTCGCCTCTTGCTCACGGGTCGTGCGCTCGACGGTCTCTGCCTTGCGCAACACATCGTCGATGAACCGACGCCTGGCGATATCGTCGAGCGGCTCGGCCGGCGAAGCGCTGCCATCTTCTTCGATGAGAGCCAGGGCCTGGCTCTCGGCAGCGCAATCGGGGCACATGTCGCGGTGCTCGGCCAACCAGCGCTCGTCCCGAGGTTCCAGAACAAAGCCCTGGACACGTCGGAACTGAAGGGCCATCGCGCGCTCACAGAGCCTTTCCATGGCGCTCATGATTTCCCCCTTTCAAACCAATCTCGCAACGCGGGATCGCGCAGAATGTGCTGGCGAAGCTGAGCCCGACCCACGCGCAGCCGGTCCCTTACGGTGTTGACCGGAGCACCGGTGATCTCCGAGATCTCGGAGAGGTCATACCCTTGTACGTGATGAAGGACCACAGCGGTCCTGCGGTCGGGGCTGAGCTTCTGCAGAAGGCAGGCCAGCCGTTTGCGCAAACCATGGCCCTCTGCCTGTTCGTCGACCTCTTCGGTCTGCCCTTGTGGCTCGTGCATCCCTTCGGAGAGGCGCTCGCGGCGGCGCACCTTGTGAATGTGCTTCATGACCGTTCGAACAGAGATTCGATCTGCCCAATACTCGAGGCTGCACTCGCCTCGATAGGAGCCGGCAGACCCGAGGATTTGCATGAGCGCGAGCTGGGCCAGATCGTCGGCCTCGGGCCCGCCACTCGTGAGATAGGCCGTGGTGCGCCGCACCTGATTGAGCACTCGATCCACGAGATCGCGCCTGGCCACCGCATCCCCGCTGGCCGCGGCCGCGGTCAATTCGGTATCCGACTCGTACTCGCCCCGCACCAAGTAGGGGCGTTCTTTGGCAATGGCTAGCATCATCAACTCCCTAAGTTCCCATCGGTGGGAGGTTGGGACGGTTTTTTTTGCCAACAAACCCAAACAAGAGAAACAATCATCGTCAACCAGGGGTTACCAGAGGTTCAATCGGATACCTATTCGTCCATAGGGCCGAATGGGCAGGGGAACCAAGAGCTCCTGTCGCCCGAGCTCCGTGCTGGCCTCGTAGCTCGACCGCTTCAATCCACCTTGAAGGCCTGCCCCGAACGTCACGGCTAGCTCATCGATAATGCGAACAACCGCCTCGAGGTCCAAGCAGAGCCAACTGTCTACGGAGAGATCATCTGCGGCTAATGATGCCGCCCCGCTGGAGGCATCCAGCTTATGAACGACAAAATCCAACACTCCGGCGAGCTGCGCGTTCAGAGTCCAGCGCTGTCCGAGCTCCAACTCTCCCTTGACACCGAGCCATAGCGGATGGCGTTGCAAGCTCAATCGCAGCAGGTTCGTGACATAGACCGCATCGGTGAGCACCAAGTCATAGCCCAAGCTCACGAAGAGAAATCTCCAAAGCCGATAATCCACGCCCAGATGTATGCCATGGCTCCAAATCCGGGCGGTAAAGAGCTCGGCCTGATAGGCGGCTGAGAAACCGAGGGCAAGCCGACGGCGGCCTGCCTTGGCATCCTTTGCCATTGGGCCCGGTTGCAGGGGGGGGCCTCCCGTAGAAGCGCGCAAAGGCTCCGGCGCGACCGGGGCTTGCGCAGAGCGGGAAGGCGGCGCCGCGCTGCGGCCGAATTCGGTCTCGGCCAGCTCCATTTCGCCGGCATCTCCGCTCGCCAATAGAAAAGCCACCGACCCTCTGACCACCACGGACATGGCCTCGCTGAGCGACCCCAGGCTCGAAGCATCGAATCCGCGCACGAGCAGCCTGTCCGATTGCGGCAGCAAGAAATACAAAAGACTCGTGTCGACTGGATTCAGCTGAAACCAGATCACCGCCAACGTGTTGTCCTCACGGGAGAGATCCTTGGCCAGTCTCAACTGGGCGCCGAGATCTTTCCCAATATTGTCTATCCAAACCGTGCGCGGCGTGACCTCGAGGTCGACGAGTTGGCCGCGCATGACTTCGATGACAAGGGTGGAAGTGCTTTCGTCCGCGCGCGCGCCGAGTAGCACAACGAGTTTACGATTGCCGTTCGATGTCTTATCCGTCTCGCAACGCGCCGCGCATGGAACGAACACTGTCGAGCCTGCTGCAAAAAATGCCGAGGCTAGAAAAATTGATATTGAAAAATGTTTCGTCACGCGCCCATGAGCATATCTTCGAGCAGGGTCGAACGCGAAGAGGAAAATATCGCTCGTCCACATTTGACAAAGCGTTGCTTCCCTGGCCTGGGCTTGATATTGCCCCCATCACGTCGCTGTCATCAAATCCATCCCCAAGGAGGGACGAGTATGTGCGGAGTCATCGGCCTCATTTTCGAGAGACATCATGAGCGTATGGGCAAGATCGCCTCGGAGCTGCTGCGGACGCTGGAATATCGGGGCTACGACTCCACAGGCGCAGCGATCCAGGGTCTGTCGACACAGGTCGATCTCCGCAAAGGGGTGGGCGCACCCACCGCGATGGTGAAAACGCTCGGCATCGAAGACATGAGCGGCCAGATCCTCTGTGGCCAAGTCCGCTGGGCCACCTTCGGCGCCGTGGACGATCGCAACGCGCAACCGCATGTCGTGCGCTGCAAGACCTTCCTCTATGGCGCCCACAACGGCAATGTCACGAACTGCGACGACCTAAAAACCTGGCTCCTCTCCGAGGGTCACGAGGTGACGTCCGACAACGATGGAGAAATGGTGGTCCACACCGTGGAGCACCTCTTCGCCCTCGAGCTCTTCGCTATTGCCGAGTTGTCCCGCCTCGAGCCCGAGCCCCGGAGGCAGGCCATGCGACGGGCCATCGTCCGGGCAGGTGAGAGGCTCGAGGGTTCGTTCGCGGCGATCATCGTAGACCCGATATCCCGTTGCCTTTGGGCCATCAAAGCCGGTTCGAGCCTCTATTTCGGTCAGGGTGTGGATCCCGAGGCCGGGAGGTTCTGCATCGCCTCCAGCGACCTCTCCTCGGTGCTGAAGCTCACCCGCGTGGTCGTGCCGCTGCGCGAGGGTGAGCTCGTGGAGTTCACCCCGGAGGGCTATCAGGTGATGGCCCTCGCCGAGCGCTGCACTGACACCCCCGAAGGGCCGCAAGTCATCCGTGCCGGGCAACCGCTCTCCCGCGCCCCGGTGCGCAGCCGCCTGCGGGCCAAGGACGCGACCCTTCTGCCCCGTTTTGAAACCTTCATGGATCAAGAGATCAGCGCCCAGGAACAAACGTGTCGCAACGTGATTTCCCTGTTCCTCGGGGGCAGCGATGCCGTGAGGCTCCTGCGCCCGTGCTTCGACGCGACCCCGCAGGGCGAGCTCGCACAGTTGTGGGCTTGCCTGGACACGCTCAGGGATCAGTGCGAGGACGAGCACATTCGCGACTCCTTTTTTGCCCTTGCCAACAGCCCGGCCATGAAGGGGCTGCTCGAACGCTTGCCCGAAGCGCGCAAGGCCGAGGGCACGGACGCTCCTGTCCAGCGCCTGGCCGAACGGCTGGTCTCCTCGGAATCGGGGTTCCTCGCGGACGTGCTGTCCATGTGCCGCAACCGCTCGGATCTGCTCGCCGTCCGGGTGCTCGACGCCCTGCTCGAGAGCGAGGAGGTCGAGGAAATGCGAACTGCGGCGGAGGGCTTCGCGCAGCGCTGCCAGTCATCGCTCGAGCAAGGCGGCAACCTGTACGTCGCGTGTTGTGGGTCGTCCTACCACGCCGCCAAGGCCGCCTGTCTGTTCTTCAACGAGCTCGCGCGAGTGGAGCTCATCCCCATCCTGCCCGGCGAGTTCCGCGGCCAGTACGCAGCCTCTCTCAAAGACGGCGATCTCATCGTGGCCGTGAGTCAGAGCGGTGAAACCAAGGATCTCATCGACATCATGAACGATGTCATCGCCACCGGCCGACACATCGATCGCATCGCGGTCGTCAACAACGTCAGCTCCACGCTGGCGCAGGAAAAGGCCCACCTCGTCGTTCCTCTGCGCTGCGGTCCCGAGATCGCGGTGCCAGCCACCAAGAGCTTCATGAACCAGATGGTCGTGCTCTACTGCCTGGCCCTGTGCCTCGGCGAGGTGCGGCTCGAGCAACTTCCTTTTGAGCTGCGGCAGGAGCGCAGAGCAGAGCTCGCATCCCGGCGCGAGCGGCTCAAGCGACTGCCGGATCTCATCCGCGAGACCTTCGACAACACCGAAGCGGATATCGAGCGAGCGGCCCAACTGTTGTATCTGAAGCCGAGCATCCACATCCTCGCCACGCGTCTGTCGGCCGTGGCCAAGGAGGGCGCGCTGAAGATCCGAGAGGTCGTGCTCAACCACACCGAGGGGTTTGAGGGCTCCGAATTCAAGCATGGTCCCAACACCATCCTCGGGTTCAACACGATCTTCGGCCCTGCCGAGGTGGCCAACCTGCTCGCGACCATGGGAAGGACTCTTGACGCGCTCGCCCGTCGTGCGCTCGAACAAGGACTAGGGCTGCAGAACATCCGCCATCTGTCCCAAGCGCTCACCGACCAC
This sequence comes from Myxococcota bacterium, assembly GCA_025453525.1. GTDB lineage: Bacteria > Myxococcota_A > Polyangia > JAAYKL01 > JAAYKL01 > JALOQD01. The sequence goes on along the minus strand of JALOQD010000203.1, from coordinate 2,920 downwards.
ATCTTATCTCCATCGCGCACGCCTTTGTCTCTCACGGATGACGAGCGCGCCGTGTTCGACGCGGTGGTGTCCCGCGACGAGCTCGTTGCTGCGCTGTACTCCGACTATCCGCTCATCTACGTCACAGGACCGGATGAGCGGGACGTGGCGCTCACGGTGTCCCAAATCAACACCCACAAGATCCGCGGCGCGAGCACTGTCCTCATCGCCGAAGAGCACCCGGCGCTGCGAGGCGCGGCGACCAAGGCGCCCACCGACAACCCGAGCTACCAAGCCCAGGTCATCACCCTGCCGCGCACCAACGACACGCTCGCCGCCATCTTCTCCGCAGCGGTGGTGCTCCAACGCCTCGCCCTCAAGATGAGCCTCATGAAGGCAGAGTACCTCGACCGCCTGGGCATCCAGAATCACGGCGTGCACCCCGACGTGCCGAAGAACGTCAGCAAATCGATCACAGTGGATTGAGCTATTGGGGGGTGCACAGAACCGCGCGCCGTGCTTATGCTGCGAAGGGCCAATGAACCGAATCGGCACATGCCTAAAAGGAGCGTCCCAAATGCTGCGAATCCCAACACTCATATTTTTCGTCGCCATATCGATTAGCTGCTCGGCGAGTCAGCGCACAGACGGCGGCTCGGGCCTTCTTCCCAGCGGCTCCGCGGCTCCGGACCTGTCTGGCGTCGACCAGAACGACACGGCTCACAGCCTCAAGGAGACCCTCGGCTCCCCCACGGTGGTGTACTTCTATCCCAAAGACGAGACGCCGGGCTGCACCAAGGAGGCCTGCGCCTTCCGCGGCGTCTGGAAGCAATACGAGGCCGCGGGCGTGAAGCTGTTCGGCGTCTCCAAGGACACCATGGAATCCCATAAGGAATTTGCCGCTCGTCACAGCCTCAGCTTCCCCCTGATCTCCGACAACGACGGCGCCTGGGCTGCGGCCTTCGGCGTGTCGGAGACGCTCGGCATGTACCAGCGCGTCACCTTCCTCATCGGCAGAGACGGCAAGGTCCTCAAGGTCTACGACAATGTGGACCCCGGCCTGCACGCTCTCGAGGTTTTGAAGGACATCGAATCCCTCGCGCCTTGAGTCGTTGAGGGGTGACGGCATTGAAGGCATATCGAAGCGCGACCGAGGGCCCGAGCCTTTTCGCTGGTCAGCGCGTGCGCCCCATGGGCTTCGACCTCGGTGTGGCCATCGTCGGTGCCGCGCTCGTAGCGGTGAGCGGTTGCTCGGACGCTCCGAACGCGACGCAGCCGCTTCCCCCGTTCCTTCCCTGCGAGGCCTTTGACGCCGAGCCCGCGGCCATGCTGGAAGTGCGCAGTGGCGAGTTCTTCGCCGGAGACCAGGCCCTACTCCCCCACGCGGTCAACTCCTACCCTCTGCTCCAGCACATGGGCGACGGCAGGCTCGACGCTGTCCGCGATGTCTTTGCCCAGGCCCTCGCCCTCGGTCGTCCCATCGTGCGCACCAATGCGTTCCTAGACAACGGGCAGAACCCGGCGAGGCTGCGGGGCGACGACGGCGCGCTGCTCGAGGGCGGGTTGAGGGCCCTGGACGACCTTTTGACCGAGGCGTCGGCAGCGGGCGTGCGGCTCATTCTCGTGCTCACCAACAACTGGGAGGACTACGGCGGCGCGGCGGCTGTGGTCGAGGCCGTGGCAAGAGGGGAGGGGTTGCCCAAGGATGCGTTCTGGTCTGAGCCGCGACTCGTGGCCGCACAGCAACGGTACGTGCAGGCCTTGGCCAGTCGCCGCCACTCTCGCACTTTAGTCGTGTACGGCGACGACCCTACCATCGCCGGCTGGGAGCTGGCCAACGAGGCCCGCTGCACCACGCCGCGGTGGTGCGATAGCCACACCCTCCCGCGCTGGTCCGCTGCCATGACCGACGCTCTGAGGCAGGCAGGTGCGCGGCAGCCCTTGTTCTGGGGTGGCGAAGGCGCCCTCGGGAAAGACGGCGAAGACCTCTTGGCCATCGCCGACATCGGAGGGGTAGAGGTGCTGACCATGCACCTCTACCTCGATTACTCTCACCCCGAGGTGTTCGATCTGCCGGGCCAGGCGCGGATCGACGAAGCCATTCGAATCGGCGCTTCTCTCTTGCGCCAGCGCTCTGCCCTTGCGCAGCGCCACGGCCTGCCCCTGATGCTCGAGGAGTTCGGCTGGGATCCGCCAGAAGGAGGGGACCGCGATCGGGAGCGGGCTGCCGTGTATCGCGGCTGGCTCAGCGTGGCGCACGATCTCCGCATTCCCACTGCGCCGTGGATGATCGGCGAGTCTGGCAGGGCCGACTACGACGGCTTCCTCATCGGCCCAAAGGATGAGGAGACGAACAACGTATTGACGTGCGACGGGCGCGCCCGATGACTTCCCCTCGTTTTGACGGTGCGACCCATTCATTTTGATGGAACAGGACCGCTTGCCTAGTCTGCCATAAACGCAACTCTCCGTATTTACTCATGCCAAACATTGGCCCGAAAGATGCTATGGATGGCAAGCGCCCCAAAAGGCTGGAGGCGCGGCGTCAAGCGGAGACAACTCGAGGAGAATCACATGGGAAACAAGGAAGCGCACGTAGGCAAAATGGAGGCGCAGTTCAAACACTGGGGTGCGAAGCTCGACGGGCTCGTGGCGAAAGCCGATGAAGCCAGCGACGAGATGAGAGACGAATATCGCAAGCGCATCGAGGATCTCAAAACGAAGCACATGGCCGCGCAAGCCAAGCTCGACGAGCTCAAGGCCACGAGCGGCGACTCGTGGGAGACCCTCAGGGCTGGTGTCGATGGAGCGTGGAAAGAGCTCGAGGCGACGTTCAGAAAGCTCTCGAAGCAGCTGCGCACCGATGACCATTAGCTGAGTCAATCGAAAAGCTGGAGCGCCATCGGATTGCTTGAAGACGTTTTAGTAACCTTCATGGCTC
>JALOQD010000202.1 GCA_025453525.1 Myxococcota bacterium | reverse complement strand
ATAGGCCGCGATTTCGGCGAGGCGCTGCGCACCATGGTCGAAGAAATAGAGGCAGACTCCGACGCTGGAAATGGACAAGGCGGTGAACACGAGCTGGTGCCCGGCGGCGTACAAAAGGCGCGCCGCAGGATCGATGCCCTGAATGCGGAAGGAAACTTGGCCGTCCAGGGTGCGGGCGATAGCCTTGTCGATTTGGCCAGGCAGCTTGAGCACTGCGAGCAGCTTGTCGCGCATGAGGTCGAGGAGCATCTCGGACCAATCTCGATCTTTGCCGAATACGAACTCCTCGAGATAGGGACGGATAATCTCCGCGGGCTTCATCTCCGGATCGAGGTGGGTGCATAGCCCGGCGAGCAAGAGCCCGGTGCGCTCCAGCAGCACCCACTCTCGCGGCATGTGGAACGCCTCGGACAGCTCTCGCAGGCTGACGTTCATTTGCCTCAAGTCCGCGAGGCTCTCGAGTCCCTTTTTTGGGTCGAGCTTGACCGAGCCGAGCGAGACCGTGTCGAGCGAAAGGTTTTCCTGCACCTTGCGGTGGAAGTGCTCGATGACCTTGGTCGCCACTGCGGCTTGGTTCGTACCCACTTGCAGGAATCCCATGCGCCGCAGCGCGGCGAGCAACTCCTCTTCGTCTGCCTTGATGATCGCCTCGAAGAACGCGCTGATGCCCTCGCGCATGGCCTTGGAGAGCACTCCCACGGCGCCGAAGTCGAGGAGCATCAAGGCGCCATCGGGCTGGACCAGAATGTTCCCAGGGTGGGGATCGGCGTGGTAAATGCCGTCGACGAAAATCATCTGGCAGTAAGCGGTGACGAGCCGCCGCGCCACCTCCGCAGGGTCGTGCCCCATCTCGATGATCTTGGCCCGATCGGTGATTTTGCATCCTGCCGCGAACTCGAGGGTCAGCACCCTAGAAGTCGAGAGCTCTTTGAGCACTTTGGGAAACCGCACTTTGGAATCCTGCGGGAAGTTGGCGGCAATTTCCTCTATGTGGCGGGCTTCGAGAATGAAGTCGAGCTCTTCGAAGATCATGGTGCGGATCTCGCGATAGTAGTTATCGAGACCCCTGACCTTCACGAACCGCTTTACGATGCGCAAAATGCGGCGGATGGTTCGAAGGTCTGAACGAGCCGCGATTTCTACGCCGAGGTGCTGCACTTTTACCGCGACTTTGCGACCGTCCTTGGTCGTCGCCGCATGGACTTGCCCCAGGGAGGCGGCTGCGATGGGCGTGCGTTCAAAGGATGCGAATACCTCGTCGGGCGAGCCTCCGAGCTCCTCGCGAATGCGCGTTTCGATTTGTTCGTACGGCCGAGCCGGGATCGCGTCCTGCAGATTCTCGAGGCCCACTCGAAGATCAGCGGGCAAGAAGTTGGTCATGATGCTGAACAGCTGGCCGACCTTGATGAAGAGCCCCTGCAACCGCAGCACTGTGCGCTCTATCAGCCGGGCATTTCGGCGGTGCAAGGCCCCGATGCGCTCCTCGCGATACGTCTCCCCCAAGAGCCGCGCGGCGAAGTTGAGCCACGCATAGGAGCCGATGACGCGAAACGTAGCGGAGTAGGCGATGAGAAAACGCCATGTGGCCCGGATAGGAGGTTGTGGAGTCTGAAGGGGTGTCGACATCTGCCCCTGTGAGGTCAGAGTACCCGCACCAGGACCACGGTCACATTATCGTGACCGCCATTGTGGTTGGCTTCGACGATGAGCTCGCGACATGCGCCCTGGAGATCCGTGCCGTGAACGTTCACGATCTCGCCCATTCTGGCATCCGTAACTTCGCCAGATAGGCCGTCGGAGCACAGGAGGTACACGTCGCCGGGGCGCGGCACCTCAAAGAAGATATCGACCTTGACCGACTCTTTCATTCCCAAGGCGCGAACAATTACGTTTTTGTGGGGGAAGTGCTCGATCTCCTCTGGGGAGAGCTTCTTCATCTTGATGTAATCGTTCAGAAGAGAATGATCTTCGCTAATCTGTCGAATCTTTTTTTCTCGGACGCGGTAAATGCGGCTGTCGCCCACATGAGCCAGGTACATTCCCTCATCCACGACATACACCGTGACGATGGTGGTGCCCATCCCATGGTACTTGGGCTCGCGCTTGGACGACTCGTGGATGCGCAGGTTGGCGAGCTTGATGCCGGTGATGAGCCTGTTTTCCTCGTAGCGTCGCGACCGGTCCATCTTGTAGGGCCAGGTCATCTCTGGATCTTCCCGCGTCTGTTTGAAGAAGTTGCGCAGATTCTCCACGGCCATCTGGCTCGCAACCTCGCCGGACGCGTGACCGCCCATGCCATCGCACACCACAAAGAGGTTTTCCTCCTCGAGAATCGAGAAGGTATCCTCGTTATGATTGCGCTTCATACCGACATTGGTCTCGCCGGCGACTGTGATTGGAATTCTCAATGCGTTCCTCGTCGTCCTGTGTGCCATTCATTCTATATCACCTTAAAAGGTTAGCAAACCAGGGTAGGTCGGTCAAACGCCTCGCTAGTGTTTGGTCGTCGATTGCCTGCTGGGCCCATCATCTGATAATTTGCTTTATCTTTTGTCTATAAAGAGGGAGGCCGAGCCCCGGCCCATCCCAAAAAGGAAATGAAATGTCGAGCACCCGCGATATCCGCAGCACCTTTCTCGAGTATTTTCGAACGCAGGCCCACGAAATCATTCCGTCTGCTTCCCTCGTGCCCTCAGCAGATCCGACCCTCATGTTCACCAATGCGGGTATGGTGCCGTTCAAAGACGTCTTCACCGGCCGCCGCAGCCGTCCGGCGACACGCGCTGCCACGGTGCAGAAGTGCATCCGCATCAGCGGCAAGCACAACGACCTCGAGAACGTGGGGCGAACGAGCCGCCATCACACTTTCTTTGAGATGCTCGGCAACTTTTCTTTTGGCGACTACTTCAAGCGAGAGGCGTGCCAGTTCGGGTGGGAGCTCTTGACCAAGGGCTTTGGCATGCCGCCAGAACGACTATGGGTGACCGTATTTGCCGGCGACGACAACGCTGCCACCGATCTCGAGGCCGAGTCGATCTGGCGCGACGTAGTGGGCGTGCCCAAGTCGCGAATCGCTCGCCTGGGCGCCAAAGACAACTTCTGGGCCATGGGCGAAACGGGTCCATGCGGCCCGTGCTCAGAGATCCACTACGATCGGGGCGAGGACTTTGGCCCTGCTGATCTCGACAATGGTGAGCGGTTTTTCGAGCTGTGGAACCTCGTGTTCATGCAGTTTTTCGTCGAGGAGCCAGGTGGGCCGATGAGGCCATTGCCCAAGCCGTGCATTGACACTGGCGCTGGTCTCGAGCGGATCGCCTCGGTGCTGCAGGGCGTCTCCTCCAACTACGAAACAGATACTCTGCGACCTCTCGTCCTCGAAGCGAGTCGGTTGTCACAAAAGGCCTATGGAAGAGGTGGCGAGGACGACGTCTCCATGCGCGTCATTGCCGACCACGCCCGCATGACCGCATTTCTGGTGGCCGAGGGCATTTTTCCAGAGAAGACAGGCAGGCAGTACGTGCTGCGCCGGGTCATGCGCCGCGCTATCCGCCACGGTCACCGATTGGGCATCGGCGATCCGTTCTTCCACAGCGTCGCGGGCAAAGTCGTGGAGATCATGGGCGCTGACTACCCCGAGTTACGCGAGCACGCGACGCTCATCGAGCGCGTCTGCCGACAAGAGGAGGAGCGGTTCCGCGCCACACTCGGCCGCGGCCTCGAGCTCATCGAGAAGAACCGCGACGAGTGGCCCCATGTCGGAAAGGTGCAGCAGCTCCCAGGCGACGTCGCCTTCGAGCTCACGGCGACTTACGGCTTCCCCAAGGATCTCATCGAGGTCATTGGCGCTGAGCTTGGTTTTGCCATCGACGAGGAAGGGTACAAGGAGGCCGAGGAGAAGCACAGACAGGTCTCAGGCGCCGGCAAGATCGGCGATGCGGCAATTGCCGACGTATACTCTGATTTGTTGGAGAGGCTCGGACCCACGGAGTTCATGGGATACGAGACACTCGAGTCTTCGGCTCAGATCATCGCCCTGGTACAAGAGGGCCGGGGTGTGGAACAGGCACGAGCGGGCGATGCAGTGGAGATCATCCTGTCGCGTACGCCCTTCTATGGCGAGCAAGGCGGCCAGGTGGGAGATCGAGGTCAGCTCGTCGGAGCCACGGCGCAGGTGACCGTGCTCGATGCCGCAAAGCCCGTGGGTGACCTCATTGTGCACCGGGGCAAAGTCGTGCAGGGCGGTTTGCGCGTCGGAGACTCTATCCAAGCCCAGGTGGATGTCGCGCATCGCCATGGCATCGCTCGGCATCATACAGCCACCCACCTCCTGCACGCGGCCCTGCGCGAGGTGCTCGGTCAGCACGCCACGCAGAAGGGCTCTTACGTCACTGCCAAGGGGCTGCGCTTCGACTTCGCCCACTTCGAGGCCATGACGCTCGAGCAGCTCGGAGAAGTGGAACGGAGGGTCATGGAGCTCATCGTGGCCAACCATCCGGTGGACACCGCTACGACCTCCTACGATGAGGCCAAGCGCGCAGGTGCCATGGCCCTGTTCGGCGAGACCTATGGCGAGAAGGTGAGGCTGGTCACCGTGTCCGAGGCATCGAAGGAGCTGTGCGGCGGCACCCATGTTTCGACGTCCGGCAGCATCGGGGCCTTTTTTGTCACCTCTGAGACAGGCATCGCCGCAGGTGTGCGGCGCATCGAAGCTGTAGCCGGGCTCGAGGCTCTTTCGTGGGTCAGCGAGCAGCGCAGCGAGTTACTCAAGGTCGCAGCGACCTTGCGCACCTCGCCGTCAGCGGTGACGGGCGCTGTCTCTCACCTCATGGATCGCCTCAAGGACCAGACCAAGGAAATCGACGCCTTGAAGCGCAAGCTCGCCGCTGGCAAAGACCTCTCTACCCAGGCAAGGGACATCGGCGGGGTCAAGGTGCTCGGCGCGGTCGTCGATGTGGGCGATCCGGGTGCCCTGCGCGACACGGCGGACCAGTTGTGCATGAAGCTCGGCAAAGCGGTCGTGTGCCTGGGTGGTGACAATAATGGTAAAGCCGCCCTCGTCGTGTGCGTGGCCAAGGAGCTCGGGGGGCAGCTGCCCGCTGGTAAGCTCGTGGCACAGATCGCGGCTGTGGTCGGAGGTAAGGGCGGCGGACGGCCGGATTTCGCCCAGGCCGGCGGACCGAATGTCGACAAACTGGCCGAGGCGGTATCTACGATATATTCTATTGTAGAGAACATGATTCAATGAAGCGCGATTCGTTTAATTGTTTGGGCGTCTGTCAAACGCGTGAAACGAGGACATCGTGAGCGAGCACGACTCTTCGCAGCTGCAAGCGGCATCCATTAGAGCGCGGCTCAAGTACGCTTCGATTGAGCAGTTCATTGAGGGTTTTGGACAGAACCTGTCGCGGGGAGGGGTTTTTGTAAAGACGTCCTCACCCCGCACTGTGGGCACCAAGGTGCGGTTCTGCTTTCAGATGGCGGATGGAACGGTAGCCGTCGACGGCGTCGGAGTGGTGGAGTGGATCCGTCAGACAGTGACAGCAGAGGGTCCAGCGGGTATGGGTATCCGCTTCCAGAAAGTGACGCCAGCGACGACGAAGCTCGTCGAACAAATCGAAGAGATCCGCCGCAACAAGGCGTTGGCCGACCACTCCCGCTTTTCGCTATTGCGCGGAGGAGCCTCGAGGGAGAAATCAACCGGCGCGAAAACGGACAAGCACAAGGCGGAGCCCGGGACAGCCTCCCCCTCGATTCCCCAGACACCCCAGAGAGCTTCCGAATCGCAAGGCGATATGCGGCCTCGCTCCGCGACTTTGGCGCGTTCGGCGCGTTCGACCAAGGGCAAGGCGTTCGACATGGACAACGTGGACGACCTGCTCGCCAAGCTCTCGGGTAAGCCGTCGACGCCCTCGAATTTGGGCCAACGGCACATACAAGGCGCGACAGCGACGGCACCCAGGCCCGCTCCGATCAGCGCTGTTCCTGCAGTGGTCATGCCTGCGCCAGAGCCATTGTTCAAGAAGTCGACTTTTCCGCCAGAACCCTCAACCGTGAGAGTTTCTGCCCAAGCCGGCCTGAACTACTCGGAAACGGTCAGCGAAGAAGACGAGCACGCACCAGAGTTTTTCGAGACTCCGCAAAGCCCGAAGCGCAGGGCGGCGCCCCCTTTGGAGGGGCCACGCGACGACGTCCAGGAGTCATTGGCTGCAAAGATGAGCGTGCCCACGGACGCGTTGCCAGAGGATGGACTGCCAGCCGACAAATACGAGACCCTGTCGTTCTTGCCACAGGAAGAGGCGCCCTCACCCTACGTGGAGCCACCCCTCTTCGAAGACGAAGGGGACGATGCGGCGACGATGTCCGTGCAAAATGGCAAACCTTGGATGCGGCTGGAGCCCGGGGACCCCGGTGTGGAGGTGCTCGAGGTGCTCGAGGAGCTCGAGGAGTTGCAGGAGTTGCAGGAGGCCGAGGAGCTCGAGGAGCTCGATGGGCCGGACGAGTCGTCGGATGTTATCAACGACGTCACGCGTCCTGAGGATCTCGGCCACATGGCAGCGGCATCGGCTTTCGCCGCCTCGGAGGATTCCGAAATCACGGAACGTTTCAAAGGGGCCGAGGCCCTCCAGGCGATGTACCGCCTCAGCTCCGATGAGGCCGTGCCGACGGGTAGATTCGAAGAAGATGTCCAGCACGATGCCGAAACAGCGGTGGTATTCACCTATCCCGAAGCTACCGGGGAGCAGAGCATCCCCGAGCTTCCCATGGACGAGCTCATGGAGGAGCCGCCCACCCAAAAACGGGGAGCCTTTGAAGTGCCTGACGGTCTCGAGTTCAGAGAGCAGGGCATGCGAACCGGCATGGGCCTGTACGACTCCATCATTCCACCGCCCGAGAACGCGTCGGTCCCAGTTCCCGAGGCCCCGGTGTCGGAAGAAACGCCCAAGAAGGGCTTTTTCAAAAAGCTGTTTGGAGGCAGCTAGTCAGATCGACCGACGGCCGAGCGTTGAGCGCATCCCCCGCAAGAGCGACCCTTGGCCGACAGCGACGAGCTCCTTTGCCCATTCGGTGAAGCGTGCCCTCGTTGTCGCATCCTCGAGGAACCCGGCGAGATGGAGACAATGGCCGGATCGACGGGCTAGTACAAAGGCGTTGCGGCTTTCTGGCGAAAGCTCGAGAAAGCGATCGCACTGAGCCAGAAGCTGCGGAGCCTCCGTGTCCAAGCGGCCCTCGAGGTCGCACAGAAGATTGCGATCGTGATCCGAAACCACATCGATCGGCGCACCGGAAAGGCCGGCGAGCAGGGCGCGGATCTCGGCGACGACCTCGTGCTCTTCCAGGAGGAGAAATCGTCCTTCTCGCTCCATGGCCTCGAGAGGCGAGCCTGGATCGATCCAGAGGGTGCGCAGCCGGACTTTGGCAGGTCCAATTCGACGCAGAACGTCCGAAGTTTGCTCGGCGTGCAGAGCGCTCCGCGCACGGCCTCCCAGTCCAGGCATCACGTAGCAGGCGACTTCGAGCCCAGCGGCGAGAGCCCGACCGCATCCTTCGACATGATGCTCTGCGCGACAGCCCTTTTCCATGAGCGCGAGCACGGCGTCGCTGCCAGACTCGAGCCCCACATGGACACGTGTCAGGCCGGCCTGGCGCAGCGACGATAGCGCGGCCACCGACTTGCTGCACAGCGTGCGGCTGCGGGCATAGGTCGTCATCTCGCGCACGTCGGGTAGAGCCCGTCGCAGTGCATCGAGCACGGAGAGGATCCTCGGCGCTGGCAACATCAGCGAGTCGGCGTCCTGGAGAAACACCTTGCCGTCGCCTCGGAGCAGCCAGAGGCCGAGGCGCCTCTCGTCGTGCGTGGTTGTGGGATCGCGGATGAGCTCGAGAGTCCGTTCGACGGACTGCGAGGGCTCGTCGGAACGCAGGCCGAGGCGGGTCCGCACGCGCCGCGCGACCTGCCCTAGAAGCTCGATCTCGGCGAGAAGCTCGCCCTGTGTGCGGCGCGAAAACGAGCTGCCCTTGTACACCGCGCAGAAAGCGCAGCGATTCCAAGGGCAGTTGCGGGTGACGCGGAGGAGCAGACTCGTAGACTCGGAAGGAGGCCGGATCGGCCCGAGCTCGCAGGTTTGCGCAGGACCGCTCAGTCTTCTTCCTCTTCGCCCTGGTAGGCGGCGATGACCTTTTCAGCTGCGTCGCGCGGAACTTCGTCGTAGTGAGAGAAGTTTACGGTGAACGCACCGCGACCGCCGGTAATGGAGTCGAGGATCGGGCCGTACTGGAGAAGCTCGGCCATGGGAACTTGGGCCCGAATGACCTGATTGCGGCCCTTGGCATCCATACCCTGCACGCGTCCGCGCCTTGAGCTGATGTCTCCCATCACGTCGCCCATGAACTCGTCGGGCACCGTGACCTCGAGGTTCCAGATGGGCTCGAGCAGGTACGCATCGGCTTTTTCCACAGCGACCTTGAAGCCCTTGGAGCCGGCCATCTGGAAGGCCATATCGGAAGAATCGACGTCGTGGTACTTGCCGTCGTACACGGTGACCCTCACGTCGACGAGCGGGTAGCCGGCGATGACGCCTCTGCCCATACGAGCCACGATGCCCTTCTCGACCGAGGGGATCCACTGACGCGGAATGGAACCGCCGACGATGGCGTCCACGTACTCGAAACCGCCGCCGCGGGGCAGGGGCTCCACATGCATGTAAGCCACGCCGAACTGGCCGCGACCGCCGGATTGCTTCTTGTGTTTCCCTTCGATGTTCTCGACCTTGCGGCGAATGGTCTCGCGGTAGGGAATTTTGGGAGGCAGGAGCTCGACCTCGAGGTCGAACTTGCGGCGGATTTTTTCCACCGTGGTCTCGATGTGAATCTGACCCATGCCGGAGATTTGCGTCTCTTTGGATTCGGCGTCGCGGGTGATCTGGAGGGTCGGATCTTCCTCGGCGACTCGGTTGAGCGCTTGACCGAGCTTGTCTTCGTCGTTTTTGTCCTTGGCGCGCAGGGCGTAGCTGATGATCGGATACAGGGGCGGCAGAGGCTCGACGACGATGCGCGACTTTTCCTCGCCCAGCGTGTCTCCGGTCTTGGTGGACTTGAGCTTGGCCACGGCGATGATATCGCCGGTGGTGGCCTGGGGCGTGCTCTCCTGCTTTTTGCCCATGGGCAGGAGGATCTGCCCGATGCGCTCCTTCTCGGATTTCACGGTATTGTAGAAGCCGCTTTCGGTGGTGACCGTGCCGCTCCAGATGCGGATCATCGACAAGCTGCCGGTGAATTTGTCCTGGATGGTCTTGAAAACCGTGCTGACGAGCGGGCCGTTTGGGTTCGGGGATACCAGTATCTCGGTATCGCCGTTCTTGGCCTTGAGCGGCGCGCGATCCACTGGCGACGGGTAAAGGTCGCACACCAAATCGAGCAGGGCCTGGACGCCGACGTTCTTTGTGGCCGAGGCGCAGACGGCAGGAATGAGCAAGCCCTTGGCAATGGCCTTGGGCAGAGCGGAGTTGATCTCCTCCTCGGATAGCTCCATGGTCTCCAGGTACTTCTCCATGAGCACGTCGTCGGACTCGGCTACGACCTCGATCAACGCCTCTTTGGCGGCTCGAACGTCGTCGGCCATATCCTCTGGTACCTCGACTTCCTTCAGCTCCTTGCTGCCGTCGCCAGCGCTCAGGTAGGCCTTGCCCTTGAGGACGTTGACCACGCCCTTGAAGGACGCCTCGACACCCACTGGGATGATGACCGGCGCGATGCGCTTCGACAGGAGCTCCTTGGCGCTGTCGAGGGTCGCCTGGAAGTTGGCGCGCTCGCGGTCCATCTTATTGATGATTATGAGTCGCGGAATGCCGAGCTCTTCAGCGGTCTCCCACATCTTCTCGGTCATGACCTGAACGCCGTCAACGGCGGAAATGGAAAGCGCCGCAACGTCCGCGACATGGAGCGAGGAGCGTGCGTCAAAATAGAAGTTGTTATCGCCGGGCGCATCTAGAAGCGTGACCTTCTTGCCCTTCCACTCCACGGCTGCCATGGAAGTGGTGATAGAGCCGCCGCGTTTGATTTCTTCGGGTTCGAAGTCAAAGTTGGAGGTATGCTCGAGCACGCTGCCGAGGCGGTTGGTAGTTCCGGCATTGAACAACACGGCCTCGCCCAGGGAGGTC
>JALOQD010000201.1 GCA_025453525.1 Myxococcota bacterium | reverse complement strand
GGTATCCCGTGGAAGGCCGAGGACTGTCTGAGTCGTCCTTTTCATGCCCGAGTTCCAAAAGGCCTGGAAGGGGATGCCCAGTTTCCGATCTCAGGTCTCCTAGCGGGTCGTTGATTATTTTCCGAGTTGCCGTGCGACCTCACCGGCCCGCTGGCGGATCAGCAAGTTGGCGTCCTGTTTTGCCGCCTCGCTCAGGAACGGTAGGGCGTTGGCGCCCACGGACGAAAGGATGATATCTCGAGCCTTCCTGAAAGTCCTCTCATTGCCGAGCGCGCGAATCAAGTCGACATTGAGGACTTTGCGTTTGGCATATACGGGATCGAGCTCGAGCGCCTGTTTGTAGTGGTCCAGCCCCTGAGCAAAATTGTCCATCTGAAAGTAGAGAGCTCCCTGCAGGAAGGGAAAATAGGCGTTCCATGGGTCGATCTGGCGGAGCCGATTGATGCCTTGGGCTGCCTCCTTGTATTTGTTGTACCGAACGAGCGTTCTGACATCCTCGAGATTATTGACCCGTTCCGGCAGCACAGGCAGGGCGCTGTTTTTCGTCGAGGAGTTTGCAGAACGACCGAGAAGCTCCTCGTCGTACAAGCTCGCTGACTCCTGCGCCGCCGAGGTGACCGCTGGTGGGGGCGATATTGAGCCTGGAGCCTTTTTAGAGAAAGGCTGGTCTTGGGGCTCTCCCTGCGCGAAGATCGCCACGACGACCACACTGACTATGAGCATCGCACCGCCGAGCGCGACATAGACCCAAGACGGCAGACGATACAGCCATGCTGGTATTTCGAATCTCTCTTTCGGCATAAAGGGCAGTGGAGACGACTTCTCCTTGCCGAGCCGTTTGCTCCGCCTGGTGCGGTTGGGATCCACAACCACCTCTGGCTTGGCCTGGGCGACCTTCTCCTTTTTCGACTTCTTCCTCGAAACGGTGACTCCTTCTTCGATGGCGCTTGCGGACTGAGCGCCCGAGGGATTCTTCACCTCATGCGCAGACGAATCCCCTTTTTTTTCCGATGGATGACCGTCGTCGATCGGCTCCTGGCAGGCTTGCGACAGGGACGCCGCCGCTTCCTTGCCCAGCACCTCGGTGCCGCCCGAGCCAGCGGACTCGGGAAGCGCCGCCAAGGCCGTCATGAAGTCCTCGGCGCTCTGGAACCTCGCCTCAGGAGCCTTCTCGAGGGCGTGCGCCACCAAGGCCTCGAGCTCCTTCGAGAACGACTGATTGGGCGCGAGTTGTGTCAATCGGGGAGGGGTTTCCTGCCTCTGCATCCGCACAACCTCCACCGGATTGGTATTGCGGAACGGCTTGAGGCCAGTGAGCATCTCGAACAGCACCACGCCAGCGGAATAGAGATCTGAACGGAAGTCGACGGACGAGGCCTTGGTCTGCTCCGGAGACATGTAGCTCGGCGTGCCCAGAATTTGGGCCATCGACGTAAGGTCTCCAGACTGCTCGGTACAAACGAGCTTGGCCAAGCCGAAGTCGAAGATCATCAGGTGATCGCCCATTCCCGGGTTCTGGCTGATGATGATGTTGCCGGGTTTGACGTCGCGGTGGATGATCCCCTGTGAGTGGGCATGGGCGAGCGCTGACAAGAGCTGACGCCCGAGGGCCACGACCCTGCGGGGCGCCATGGGCCCTTGGTCGAGTAGGTCGCACAGAAGCATGCCATCGGCGAAATCCATGACGATATAGGGAGCAGCCTCAAAGCCGTAGTCTATCACCGACACGCAGTTCGGGTGTTTCAGAGAGCTCATGGCCCGAGCCTCGCGCTCGAACCTTTTGTAGAACTGCCTGTCCAGGGAGTACATTTCGTGCAGGAACTTGATGGCCACCGCACGCCCGAGACCGATGCGCTCTGCGCGATAGACGACGCCCATTCCACCTTCGCCAATGCGATCGCGGATGAGATATCGATCACTCAGTGTCGTACCGACTCGTTGGTCCTCGCTCAACGCTGCCACCATCTCCCCTCGAATAGTGTACTGTAGGAAAATGCCCTCGGCCAAGAACACGGCTATTACGGCAGGGATTGTTCTCCGATGACATACGCGATCTTGAGCCTCGGCTGCCGAGCGCTCGCGGTTTCGATCTCGATGAATCCCTTTTTCGCCGGTTCATATCGCCGCAGGGGATGGGCGACCTGTGCGCGCACCAAAGCGTGAGGAGTCTCTTTGTCCACGATGGCCACGTTGAGCAATCCCAAGGGATCGAAGGCCTTCGTGAGGAGCGTGCGGCGGCCTGTTCGACTGGTGACTGGGATGCTCCGCGGCTCAAAGTCCGCACCGCTCCTTTGCAGATAGATGTTCTGCGTCGCGAGCAGATCGCCCCGCACTCTGGCCCTCACAAAGCGCTCCAATCGGCTCGCCGGCGCATCCGACAATTCGATGCGCAGCAGCGCCTCGATATCGGCCTCTTCCTCGGTGGGCCGAAGCGTCAGTTGGGCCCTGTAGTGTCCGGGTTCGATGCTGTCGATGGGCGTGAGGTCAAAGCGGGGATCGTCGAGCTCTACCTTGGCGACCTTCGCGGCAGAGCTTTGGGCAGGAACGATGTCCAAAAATACAGAAGGGCTGGCTCCCAAGGCCACCGCCCCGAAGTGGATCGGGTCTGGTGTCATGATGACCAGGGGCCGAATCGTGCCTTCGAAACCCAGGTTGAGCTCCTGCGTTCTCGTCCCACACGTTGCCGTCAGGCGAACCTCTTGCCGCACCTTGCCGGTCATGCGCGAAGTGTCGAGTCTCACGGCGATCTCGCCCTGCCCTCCCGGCCCGAGGGGCTGGGTCGGAAACGACGAGACAGCGCATCCACACGAACCCCTGCCAGGAAGGATTAAAAGCGGGTCTGTTCCCACGTTGCGCACTTCGAACGTATGCTCGACAGGCACTCCCTGCCCCACCTCGCCGAAGTCATGGTTCGGTTCGATTGCCAAAACCAACTTCGACGAGACATCTAGATCGTTCGAAGCGCAGGCCGCAGCAGTGGCGCAAAGCGCTAGAATGGACAGCCTGCGCTGGCCCATGAAGGTCAGTTGGCTTTGCTGGCGGGCTTGGCCTTGGCCATCGGCATGAGCACCGGCCTCTTACCCTTGGCGATCATGTACTCGATCTCGATTGAAGGTTCGTCCTTGTTGGTCGTCGCGAGCACGACTTTCCCGCGGGGTGGCGCAGACCCAGCCTTGTCGCTCACCGTGGCGCGAACCTCGACTTTGCGACCCTTGGACGCAAGGATTTCTAGAGTCAAGCCGCCGCTTGGGTCTGTGGCTTCTTTGACTTCCACGGACTTACCACTGCGGGACGTCACCTCTATGGTCGCAGGGGCGTACTTGTCATCATCGCCTTTGAAAAAGGTCATGGAGCGGGCGTACTTGAGATCGCTCACCACGACGAGATTCACAGGCAGCTTGAACGCCGGCACCGAGGAGCCCTCGGTCGAGATGTCGATGCGGACCATCAACGGGCCGAGCTTGTCGCTGCCGAGGAACGCGACCTCGTATTCCCCATCGGACTCGGCGCTCCCCTCGACGAGCTTGACCACGAACTGCGGATCCTCGACGCGCACGCCACTGACCTTGGTACGGCTCGCGTCCTTGACCTGCAGCTTGAACCGCGCCGTGGATTTTTTACCCTTGCTCACCTCGCCGAGGTCGAGCTTGGCGGGCGTGACCTCGACATCGGTGGTGATAAAGCCACCCATGGCCAACTTGAGCTCGGGTTTTTGGGGATCGTTGCTAAATACACTAATCATCTTCCGCGACGGCCCCTGTCGTCCGGCAGAATCGAACTTGGCCGAGATCTCACCCGTCTGTCCTGGAGAAATCGTCGTAGCGCTGGAAACAGCAGCCATGCAACCGCAGGAGCTCTTGACCTTGGAGATCAAGAGGTCCGCACTGCCAGTGTTCCTGAGCTGAAACTTGTGGTCGACGATTTCTCCTTGGCGAATGCTGCCCCAATCGAAGAAGTCCTCTACCGCCACGATCTTCGGAACCGAGGGCTCGGGCTGAGCCGCCGGCGCAGACTCTCCTTTCTTGCTGCAACCAAGGGTCAGCAGGAGAGCCGTGGAGAGAAGCAAAGGGACAAAGCGCTTGATACTCATGATAAAGCGTCCTTTCTAGGGTGCCGTGGTTATGACCGAGCCCTTTCGCGGTGCGAGCATATTCGCACGGTGCAGGAGAATCAAGAGTGTATGGATTCACTCAACCGGTTTGGCAGGAACTGGAGCGGGCTTGTCCGAAGGGGTCTTGGGTGCTGCTTCCGCAGGAGCGGGTTGCGGGGCAGGCGCCGAATCGGACGAGTTGGAAGCCGCGGCCTCTGCACCAGCGCCTGCCGGCAAGTCGGTTTCCTTGACCGTTGCCGAAGGGTCCGGAGCAGCGGGGCCTGTGGGAGCGGCCTCAGTGGGCTTTTCGTCGAGGTTCACCTTTACGGAGGTGGACTTCACGTCCTGCAGCGCCGCGACCTTTTTCTCCATCTGCGAGCTGCTGGAGGAAGAGAGCCACGCCAAGGTGATGGACGTGAGCATGAAAGCCACGGCCACGAATGCCGTGATGCGGCTGAGCAGCGACGCTGCGCCGCGCGGCCCAAAGACCGTCTGGCTCGCACCGCCGAAGGCCGCGCCGATGCCGGCTCCCCTGCCCGACTGGAGCAAGATCACCACGATGAGGAACAAACAGAACAATGAAAAAAGCCTCGGAAAATGCCCCCGTCTGCAACGCGGGATGCCTCGCTCCAAGCTTTCGCGAGGCACACCCGCTGCGCGCCGGGGTCATTTTCATTCTCGCGGGGCCGCGGCCATGAACGTTTGGGGACATCAAGCGCGCCAAGCGGACCCGGCAGCCTCGCTGGATCGGCCCAGGAGAACTCGAAGCTCGTGAAGCAGGCCGTCCTCGGAGAACGGCTTGGGTAAGAACGCGCTGTGGTCACCTCCGGGCTCCTCGGATTTGGCGAACTGGTGTTCGGTGTAGCCCGAAACGAACAGAACCGGCAGCGCAGGCCACTTTTCGTGAAGCTGCGCGGCAAGCTCGATGCCGCTTTTCCCTGGCATGATGATGTCCGTAACCAAGAGCTCCAATTGGAACCGTTCCGTTTCGAGCAATGCCAAGGCCTCCTTGGCGTCCGCGGCCTGGTGGACCGTGTACCCGGCTTTTTTCAGAATGCGCGCCGTGACCCGCCGAACGAGCTCTTCATCCTCGACGAGGAGCACAGTGACCGGCCGAGGCGGTGTGGACGCGGCGCTCGAGCGCGTCGTCAGGTCAGGGCCAAGCGCGATCGGCAAAATGATGCGAAACGTCGAGCCCACCCCTCTTTCGGACTCGGCTTCCACGCTGCCGCCGTGCTGACGCGCCGCGCCGTAGATGGTCGCCAGTCCCATGCCTCTGCCGTCCGAAGGGCTCTTGGTCGTAAAGAACGGTTCGAAGAGATGAGAGCGAACCTTCTCGTCCATCCCCACTCCCGTGTCCGATACCTCGATGACCGCGCAGTCTCCCCACAGTCCTGTGGCGTCGACCCGATCGCCAGCGCCGATCGTCGAACGAGAAAGCCGTATCCGCAGCTTGCCTCCCTCAGGCATGGCCTCGAGGGCATTCGACACGAGCCCATCGACCATCGAATCGAGACTGGTGGGATCAACGAGTGCGGGCATCTCGCTTCCAGGCAGGACCACGTCGAGCTCCACATTCGGCGCCAGCTCCCCGGCCAGTCGCTTGCCATGCGCGCTCACCACTGTCGAGATGTCTACCAAGCGCTTGCGGAACATCTGCTTGCGGCCAAAGGCTAGGAGCTGCGAGGTGAGTGTCGCGGCTCTCTCGGCCGAGCTCACGACCTCGCGGATGTCGTCGCGCAGGGGGCTATTGTCTGGCAGCTCGTCGCTCACAAAGCGCGAGTAGCCCAGGATGACGGTGAGCAAGTTGTTGAACTCGTGGGCCACGCCCCCGGCGAGCCGACCGATGCCTTCTAATCGTTTGGCCTGCTCGAGCTGTACGGCGAGCTTCTCACTATCGGCCTTGGCCAGGCTTTCGGCCTCGAGGAGCTGGCGCTCTTTCGAGGCGTACCGCTCCAGGCTCTTGATAGAAATCGCCAGTAGAAAGTACGTGAATACGCTGGCAATCGCCACTGCGCAAAACGCCAGCAGGCGCGCGACAGACCCAGGCCCGGTGCTCGGCTCGCGGACGAGGCTGGGCGGTAGCCATTGCGCTGCCTCAGCCAAGAGCAATCCGCCATAGGCCAAGAGTATCGCACCGACAGCAATAGCCCCGACAGTCCGACCAGACATGAGGCTGTACCCGATGACGATGACGGGAAAAAGCGCCGTCCAAAACGACAAGCTCGCGCCCGCGCCGTAGATGGCCGCGGTGAGCACGGCGATATCCATGAGAAGGTTGAAGACCTTTCTCGCTGAGGACCGCACACGACGATGCACAAGGACGAGAGAGAAGAAGCAAAACACCATGTAGACGCCGAGCCACACCCACATCCACCTGGGCAGAACGTCATTGATGCGGGCCAGCACGAGCCAAAGCACAGACAGAGCGGCGCGCACCGCAGCGACCCACAGCTCCCTCTCCTCGCTTTGAGTAGGTTTGTCCGATCGCGTCGCGCCGATGGTGCCGTTACGAGTTTCCATCTTTCAGAGCATAAGAATAGCGCCAACTCACTGACGCGCTAGAAGGATGAAAGATGCGGGAGGGGAACTGAAAGGACTACTCGCAAATAGGGGTGTCGCAGATGTGCAGGGTATTGGTGAAAATCCCGTTGGGGGCAGAGCCCATGGTGCCGGGCTTGTGGCTGACGATCTTGCCGTCGCCATCGATGGCATCGAATTGCTCTCCCATGCCGGGCTTGAGCACCAGAGCCATGCCGTCGCTGCCCATGCCCGTGGTGTTGAAACCGTCTTTGGCCTCGTTGAGATACCGGAGAATGGCCGTGGACCCATCCGGGTTGGTGTTGGAACGGAGCTTGGTGCCCGCCACACCGTTGCCATCCGAGGTTTTCCGGACGCGCACCACGCAGCCGCCCTTGGTTCCCAGGGGTAGATAGTTTTTCACCTCAGGGTCGTCCGCCAGGAATTCCGACCACTGCGTGAGCAGGGACGCCGGCACGGCCATGATGTCGTGGTTGCGCAGCACCGACGGGTAGATGCCGTTTTTGGGATTCACCTCGGGCGCCACGAGGCCGCCGATGCTCAGGAAATAGCCGTCCTTCTTGACGCGGCCGATGATCCCGAGCTTGAGCTTGTCATCGGTGCAGGCCTTGGTGTCCATCTTGATGTCCACGATACCATTGGCATCCGAGGTGCCCGAAGCCACGGCCGCGGCGCCCACCGGGTTTACAGAGAACGCCAACGCCGCGCCAAAATCCACGAGCTGGTTGCCCAGGACCTCGCCGGTCTCGTAGTCTCGCACCGTGGCCTGAATGGTCAGCACGTCGGCGGGATTGGCCTCGACGCATACGCCGTCGCCGGGGTCTGGGATACTCCGAGAGATCTCGCAGGCACCGGACTTGCAGTCTTCGATCTCCCAGCACGGCTCCCCTACCTCGGCGCCCGTGCTGGCATCCTTACGTTGGCAGGAGTCCGTATCGGGACCAGGGTTGGTATCCTCTGTGCCGTCTGTGCCTGGAGGCTCATCGCCTCCACAGCCTGTGATCCCCATCGCGCCGAGCGCCAGAGCCAAGACCAAGAACAAGAAATTTTTCATCGTCAGCTCTCCTTGCGTTTGTTCGCTCTTTTTTTTAGAAATGTCCTTCCAAGGTGAGCCCCACCACATTGAGACTCAACTCATACTTACCATTATTGACAACGCTACCGATGTTGAAGTCACCAGCCACTCCGTCTTTAACATCCTGTACCGGCGGCCCCATCTGCTGCACTTTGCCTTCCTTCACGACCACGTCTGGTTGAAACACATGCATGTAGCCAGCCACCACATCGAGCCAGCTCACCGCGTGCCAGGTGAGACCGCCGCCCAGACCGATCTGTTGACCGTAGGGAAAGTCCACTGAGAACGTATCGTTGTTCTTGGGATAGGCCGAAGTCTGGTAATAAGCGCCGAGGCGCAGGGCCAGGACCTCGGGCAACACCTCCACATCGCCGCCGAGGCGCACGGAGACAGTATCGCGGAAGTTCTTGGGAATACTAGTGTCGGGCAGGTCAATGTCTCCGTGGTCGTCGTCGAGATGCACCGTGGCCGTGTTATCCACATCGAAACCCTTGAGGCTGCTCCAGTTCTCCCACACAATGTCGAGCTCTACGTCGAACCGCGGATGGATGTACCGCGCTCCCACGCGCAGCACCAAGGGAAACTGCTGGGCCAGGGTCAGCTTGTTCATGCCGGGCAGGAGGGCCGCCTCGGGGAAGTCGTCCGTGGGCGGAGTGAGTTTGAGGGTGCCTTCGGCCTCGACCTTGGCCGGCAGCTTGAGGGACGCGCCCACCTCCAAGAAATCGAAGGGGTTGGACATCACGCCAAAGACGGCGGTCGGGATGAAATGATCCTTGGCTTCTACTTTGAGATAGGCGTCGCCGCCCGCGTCCTCGTTGTAGTCGGGATCGCCGGATTGGGGCTGGAGCCGCACGGCCTGGCTCTGATGGAGAATGGCCATGCCAGACATGAACACCGCGCCGATCCGCAGGAAGCGATTCATGGAGTAGGAGAGGCCAATGCCCGGATAGGCGAGGAGGAAGTTGGCCTCGGTGAGCACGTAGCGCTGTGAGCCGTCCTTGGGGTACTTGGGCGCGCCAAACGCCGAGGGTGTCAAAAGGCCGAGGGAGATGCCGAGCACTTGTTCCTTGGGCAGCTCGAAATTATAGCCGAGCACGAGCATGGGCGCTGGGCCCATCTTGGCTTCGCTCGAGGTGGGTTTGAAGGGCTCGCCCTCAGGCCCGTTGGAGTAATCGAGCGCTGGGTCCCACTTGGCAAGGTTGTCGGAAACGGGGATGTCCCGCCCGGAACCCGACCGCGTGAACGTCAAGTCCTGAAAGACTAGGTTGGCGCCGAGCAGGTAAAAGAACCCCGGCCGCTTCGAGAGTCCCGCTGGGTTGTAGTAGAACGCCGAAGGATCATCGGCCCGCGCCACGAACGCCGTTCCGCGGCCGATGGCCGTGGTCCCCAGATCGGGGAATTCGAGGCCTCCAGCTGCGACGGACAGCGGAAGCAGCAGAAGAGCGGCCCAGACTAGCCCATTCTTTGATGAGAAATATTTGGTTTTTTGCATGGCTGACAGAAAAACAGATTTGAAAAAAAGATCAAGAACCCTTAGAGAATCTTTTTGCGAGCAAACGCTCATTGCCGCTGTCGCGACCACCCATGAGGCTGAAAATGACCCCGGCGCGCCCCGGGTGTGCCTCGCGAAAGCTTGGAGCGAGGCACCCCGCGTTGCAGCCGTGGGGCATTTTTTGAGCAAACGCCCATGGCCGCTGTCGCGACCACCCATGAGGCTGAAAATGACCCCGGCGCGCCCCGGGTGTGCCTCGTGAAAGCTTGCAGCGAGGCACCCCGCGTTGCAGCCGTGGGGCATTTTCCGGGGCTATTTTCTGAGCAAAAATGCAATGACCCAATGGTTTGTCTACGTTTTGCGCTGCGGCGACGGCACGCTCTACACGGGCATCACCACCGAGCTCGAACGCAGGCTGCGCGAACACAACGACGGCGTCGGGGCTCGCTACACCGGATCGCGGCGTCCCCTCGCGCTCGCCTATTTCGAGCTCGCTATCTCTCGCAGCAGTGCCGCAAAACGCGAAGCGCAGATCAAAAAAATGTCCCGCCCGCGCAAGCTCGAGCTCATTGCCTCATTAAAAGCATCCCGCGACTAGACTTGCCGCCCCTCGCCTCGGTTGATATAGAAAGCGGCGGCGGCAATAGCTTTGACCGCTTTGAGGAGGCCACGAATACCATGAAGCAGTACTTCGCGAAGATGGAAGATATTGGCAAACCGCTCTCCCCCAAGACCAAGGAGCGGATGGCGGGCAGCGCCGAGCAGATCCGCGACGTCGAGCACCGGCTACAGACCGAGGTAGCGCGCGTCAAAGCCGCTGGAATTCCCGCTCAAACCCTGCGCGAGCGCGGGGAGATGACAGCGTGGGAGCGCATCGACTACCTCGTCGATCCGGGCACGTTCTGCCCCCTGCACACGATCTACGATCCCAAGGCCAATGAAGAAGGCACGACCGGCGTCATCGACGGTCTGGCCAAGGTCGGCGGCAAGTGGGCGGTGGTCATCGCCTCGGACAACAAGGTGCTGGCCGGCGCGTGGATTCCCGGTCAGTCCGAGAACATCTTGCGCGTCACCGACATCGCCAAGCGCCTGCACCTGCCCCTGGTGTGGATCCTCAACTGCTCGGGAGTGAAGCTGCCGCAGCAAGAAGAGGTGTACGCAGATCGCCGCGGTCATGGCACGCCCTTCTACCGTCATGCGCAGCTCGAGCAGGCCGGCGTGCCGGTGCTGGTGGCGATCTTCGGCACCAACCCCGCGGGCGGCGGCTACCACGGCATCAGCCCCACCATCCTATTTGCTCACAAGAACTGCAATATCGCCGTGGGCGGAGCGGGCATCGTAAGCGGTATGAGCCCCAAGGGCGGGTTCGACGCCGAGGGCGCCCAGATGGTCATCGACGCCACGCGCAAGCTCAAGGGGAAACCCCCTGGACGCGTGGAAATTCATCACGACGTCACCGGCTTCTTCCGCTACGTCTACGAGACAGAGCAGGAGACCCTCGACGGACTGCGCGGCTACATGGCCGAGATGCCGGCCTATAACCCCCGCTTCTTCCGCGTGGCCGAGCCCATGGAGCCCAAGTTCCCATGCGATGATATCAACTACATCATTCCCTTTGATCAGAAACAGACCTACAAAGTCGAAGACATCATCGCCCGCATCGTGGACAACTCCGAGCACAGCGAGTTTCGGCCCGGCTACGGCCCGGAGATGTACACGGGCCTCGCCAAGATCGACGGTTACCTCGTGGGCATCGTCGCCAACCGCCAGGGCTTTCTCGGCGCGAACTACCCCGAGTACGCCGATTACACGGGCGTGGGCGGCAAGCTTTACCGCCAGGGCCTCATCAAGATGAACGAGTTCGTGACTCTGTGCGGTCGCGATCGCGTGCCCATGATCTGGCTGCAAGACACCTCGGGTATCGACGTCGGCGATCAGGCCGAAAAGGCAGAGCTCCTAGGGCTCGGACAGTCCCTCATCTACTCGATTCAGCAGTCCGGTCTCCCGATGATGGCCGTGGTTCTGCGCAAGGGCACGGCCGCGGCCCACTATGTGCTCGGCGGACCCCAGGCCAACGACAACAACGCCTTTACTCTGGGCACACCGACGACCGAGATATACGTCATGCACGGCGAGACCGCGGCCGTGGCCTCCTACGCACGCCGCCTCGTTAAAGATCAAGACTCAGGGAAAAGCCTGGAGCCCACGATCGCCAAGATGAACGAGCTCGCTCAGAACTACTATGATCGCTCCAGGCCCGAGTACTGCGCCAAACGCGGCTTCGTGGACGAGACCGTGCCCAACGCGGAGCTGCGCAAGTACGTCGTCGCCTTTGCCGGCTCCTGCTACCAGAACCCGCCGTCGTTCTGCCCGCAGCACCAGATGATCCTGCCGCGCATCATTCGCGGCTAACCTTCAGGAATACTGATCCGTCCCCCTGCCCTTGTGCGGCTGCGAAAATCCCAGTAACAATGGGTAGGACTGCGGATTCCGCAGCCCGTAGATAAAATACGTCTACATTAGGAGGCTTTGTTCTTCGGGAGGGATAATGGAAGACGAGTCGGCTCTGCGTTTCGACTTCGAAAGGTTACTGCACATCGAACGCGATCTCGGCGTGGCGCTCAGCCGCGTCACGAGTCTACGCGATGCCCTACAACACTGTTTGTACGCCGGGCTCGACGCAGCGGGGTTGGACAGCGGCGGGGTCTACGTGGTGAAGCCCGACAGGAGCCTGAAGCTCCACGTGCACTACGGTCTGTCCGCCGAGTTCGTCGAGGCGGTTGGGCAATACGCCCCAGACAGCCCAAGCGCCAAGATCGCGCTCGCTGGAAACCCCGTTTATCTCGAGGACCAGAAGATGGGCACCGGTCTCGAAAACAGGCGCATCGCAGAGGGACTGCGCGCGGTGCTCGCCATGCCCATCAAAGCCGACGACAAGGTCATTGCCTGCATGAACTTGGCCTCGCGCTCAGCCTCGGTGCTACCGCCCACTGTGCGCAAGGTGCTCGAGAGCATCGCGGCCTGGGCCGGCATGGCGATTGCCCGCATACAGTCCGAGGATGCCCTGCGCGAGAGCCAGGAGAACCTTCGCCAAGCCCAAAAGCTCGAATCCATCGGTCGGCTGGCAGGCGGAGTCGCCCACGATTTCAACAACCTGCTCACCGTGATCACGGGCCACGTCTCCCTTGCGCTTCTACGCCTCGAGCCAGACGATCCCCTGTACGGACCGCTCACCGACGTCGAGAAGGCCGCCGAGTCCGCGGCCAATCTCACGCGCCAACTCCTGGCCTTCTCGCGCAAACAGGTCATCGAGCCGCGGGTTCTCCGCCCCACCTCGGTGGTGGAACGAGCCACGCGCATGCTCAAGCGCCTGCTGAGCGAAGATATCGAGCTACGCACCTCCCTGCCAGAAGAGACCGGACGGGTGCGCATCGATCCCGGCCAGATGGAGCAGGTCCTCATCAACCTGGCCGTCAACGCCAGGGACGCCATGCCCCAAGGAGGGACCCTTCTCCTCGAAACCCAGAACGTTCATTTCGAACGTCCGCGCATCGGCAAGCACTCCACCTTGCCAGAGGGCGACTACGTGATGCTCTCGGTTTCGGACACGGGAAGCGGCATGAGCGAGGAGGTCCGTTCTCACCTCTTCGAGCCGTTCTTCACCACCAAGGAAGTGGGCAAGGGCACCGGTCTCGGCCTGGCGATGGTCTACGGCGCGATTCAACAGAACGAAGGCGGCATCGAGGTCTGCTCAGAGCTCGGCCTCGGTACGACCTTTCGGCTCTACTTGCCCATCGCGCAGGAAGATGCCGATGAGGGAAAGACGCGAAAAAGACCCGACCTTCCCCGAGGCAGGGAGCGCATCCTATTCGTCGAAGACGAAAAGCTCGTCCGAGACCTGGCCGCAACGTTGCTCGCAGACCAAGGCTACAGGGTGCACAGTTTTTCCCGGGGAGACGAGGCCCTTGCGGCGCTGCAAGACCTCACCGTGGATCTCAAGCTCCTCGTCACCAACGTGGTCATGCCCGGAATGGACGGCAGAATGCTGGCGACCGAGGTCCAAGCACGATGTCCAAAGCTCAAAGTGCTCTACACCTCTGGGTACACCGAGAACGTGGTGGTCCAACACGGCGTGGTGGAAGAGGGCATCGAGTTCTTCGCCAAGCCCTACTCCCCCGAACAGCTGTGCGCAAGGGTGAGAAAAATGCTCGACAGGTCGTTGTAGACGCCCTTCTCACTGGCGAGCAGAGCGCTTGTTATTGTCGGATTTCTTGGCGGATTTGTGGGCGGCGTCCCCTGCTTCGGAGCCCTTTGCCAGGGCTTCGTCGTACACCTCTGAGTAGCTCCTGGCATAGACGAACCGCAGGCCCTCGATGATGTGCTTGGGGATCTCTTCGACGTCTCGCCGGTTGCGGTCGGGAATGATCACCGTGTGCACCCCAGCGCGCTGAGCCGCGATGACCTTTTCGCGAATACCGCCCACGGGCAGCACTTCTCCGGACAAGGTCATTTCACCGGTCATCGCCAGGCGAGCGGCTGGTCGAATGCCCTTCTTGCCAGACAGCAATGAAATGAGCGCCGTGGTAATGGTCACTCCGGCCGAGGGACCGTCCTTGGGCACTGCGCCGGCCGGGAAGTGAACGTGTAGGTCCTCGCTCTTGAACACTTCGGGATCCACCTCGAACCGAGAATGGTTGTGGCGGATGTAAGAGACCGCTATGGACACCGACTCCTTCATCACGTCGCCGAGCTGACCGGTGACTCGGAACTGACCGCTGCCCGGCATGCGCGTCGTCTCGATCTGCAAAATGTCACCGCCGACCGGCGTCCAGGCCAGGCCCACGGCCGTGCCCACCTTGGGATGGCGGCCCACATGATCTTTGTCGATGATGCGCTTTCCGAGGTACTCCTCGATCTTGGCGAGGGTGATGTGCTCAGAGGCGAGCTCCTCGCTCGCGATCTTGGCCGCGACCTTTCGGCAGATCTTGCCGATGCTCCTCTCCAAGTTGCGCACGCCCGCCTCTGCGGTCCAACCCTCCACGATTTTGGGAAGCACCGCCTTCTCGATGCGCAGCTGTTTGGACTTTAGACCGTGTGCGTCGAGCTGCCGCGGCACGAGAAAGCGATCGCCAATAGCCACCTTCTCGTCGAGAACGTACCCCGGCAGATCAATGACCTCCATGCGATCGAGCAAAGGTCGTGGGATATTGGACTTCATGTTGGCCGTGCAGATGAACATCACGTGCGACAGATCGAATGGGATGTCCAGGTAGTGGTCGAGGAACGCGTGGTTCTGCGCCGGATCGAGCACCTCGAGCATGGCACTCGAGGGATCCCCGCGCCAGTCGCTGCCGAGCTTGTCGATCTCATCGAGCATGAACACAGGGTTGCGCACCGCGACTTGCTTGAGGCCTTGCAGGATCTTGCCGGGCATGGCGCCTATGTACGTTCGGCGATGCCCCTTGATTTCGGCTTCGTCGCGCATGCCGCCGAGGGAGAAGCGGAAGAACTTGCGATCAAGAGCCCGCGCGATCGATTGACCGAGGCTGGTCTTGCCCACGCCAGGCGGCCCGGCGAAACACAAAATGGCGCCCTTCTGATCGGGCTTGAGCTTGCGCACCGCGAGGAACTCTATGATGCGCTCCTTGACCTCCTTGAGACCGTAGTGGTC
>JALOQD010000010.1 GCA_025453525.1 Myxococcota bacterium | reverse complement strand
CGCGCCAAGGCCCTTTTGGGAATGGTGCACCTCATGAGCGGAGAAGAGGACCAGGCCAAAGCCGAGCTCGAAGAGGCCGAGCGCCTGGACCCCGAGTCTCCGTCCATCAAGCTGCTCGTCGCCCGCTATCTTCTGGCGAAATCCGACACCGAGGGCGCCATTGCCAAGGCCAAGGAGGCCGTTCGGATCTCGGACAACAGCCCCTCTGCGCTCATGGGTCTGGCCGGTGTCTACGGCAGCACCGCGCGGTTCGATGAAATGCGCGCCACCCTGGACGAGCTCTTAGCCAAGACGAACAACCCAGCCATGGCCGAAGAGGTCAAGAAGATGTTCGGCTACGAGCCCAAGACCGCGGCAACCGGGCAGGCAGCACAGAGCGATTCTGCGGCAGGCAGCTCGGACACAGAGCCAGGCAGCGGTCAATTCAAGCTCAAGCTCGATTCCACGGGCGGCAGCCGCGCTTCCCGGTACGGTCTGAAAAGTCCTGGCGACGGCCTCGACCTGAAGCTCAACCTGGGACAGAATTGAATGAATGCGTCTAGGGGTTCGTCCATGCCAATGATGAACGGACAACACAAAGTGCTCGTGGTATCGCTCCTGCTGCTGCTCGTGGCCTCGACCTCGACGGCCGTGGCGGCAGTGGATTTCACGGCGCACGAGCTCGAACAGCTCGCCAAAGGCAAGCTCGTCAAGCGCATCATGCCCGAGTCGGGCAAGGACTCCACCGTAGGCGGGACTTCCTTCATGATGGTGAACGCCCTGCCCGAAACCGTATGGAAGGCCACGACAGACATCGAAGCCTGGCCCCACATCTACCCCTACACCTACAGCGCCGAGCCCCTGACCCGGCACGCCAACGCCACGTCGGTGAGATTGCGGCTCGGCGTAAAGCTCCTGCAAGCCAATATCTACATGACCGTGGTCACGGATCAGGCGTCTTTCGAAATGTCCACGCGCCTCAACAAGCAGCTCTCCTCGCCGCTTGCCAAGGACATGCGCAGCACCATGAAGCTCCTGCCCCAGCCGGGTGGCAAGACGCTGATCGTCTACTCGTGTGTCACGGACGTATCCCTTGGCCCCATCGTGGCCATGCTCGGCCGCACAGTGATCCAAGACATGGAAAACGTGCTCCTGCGCCTTCCCAAGCTCCTCAAACAGTACGTCGAAGGTCCCTCTGGAAACAAATACCGCTGAATTCGCCTCCTGGGTCGACCGTGCTATAGAGGGGATATTCGAAGAGCTCGATCGCCAGGGAGGCTGCCATGAGTGACAAGCCCATCGTACGCCCAGGAAAAATCATTCGAAAAACTCTAAGGAGGTGTGCAATGAACAGAATATGGAGTTGGTCCTGGACAATGGTCATGGCCCTTTGCGCGACTGCCTGTATCGCGGGGTGTAGTGACTCGAGCCCAGGGGGAACGTCGGACACGACCACGGATTCCTCCACTCTCGAGCCCCAACCCGAGGACTGCGACAACGCCATCGACGACGACTTGGACCGCAAGGTGGACTGCCAGGACAGCGACTGCGCCGCGGAGCTGCGCTGCGTCGAGGACTGCGTCAACGAGAAAGACGACAACGGAGATCTGCTCATCGACTGCGATGATCCCGTTTGCAAGGGCATCTCGCCCGCCTGCGGCGAGGTGTGCGGGGATCACATGGACAACGACTCCGACGAGCTCGTCGATTGCGACGATCCGGACTGCGCGCAGCTCGACCCGCCCTGTGGCGACGACACGGACAGTGGCAACGATTCTGGCGGAGGGGCCATGTGCGACTACGCCAACAGCGGCGCCGAGCATCCATGCGCCTGCGACGACGGCCTCGACAACGACACCGATGGCCAGAACGATGAAGATGATCTCCAGTGCTTTGGCCCGTTCGACGACGATGAAGCCACCTATGCCACGGGTATCCCGGGCGACAACAACGGCTCCAAGGGGAACAAGGAATGCCCCTTCGACGGGAATAGCGGAGTGGGCAACGACGACATCTGTTGCAACCAGGAAGACCCCAGCCAAAACGTCACCCCCAACGGCTGTGACAACAAGGGCTGCTGCGAGGTAGACGTCAACCACAATGGCACGGGCGAGCACGTCTGGGTGGGCGAAAACTGCGCCTTCTCCCCAGCCTGCGGGAACGGGAGCACCGAGGGCTGCTCCTGCGCTAACATCGACGAGTGCGACCCAGGCCAATTCTGCCTCTCGGACGGCGACGACGGTCCGTTCTACTGCAGCCTGTGCGAGGCCTGCACCTCCAACGCAGAGTGCGAAAATCCCTGCAGCTGCGGCGAAACCTGCTTCGCCGGCTTCCAGCGCCCAGCAGAGGAATGCGGGGTGCAGGCAGACACCGACACCGATACTCAAGGCAGCACCGACACCAATGACGTCGGCAACTGCCCTGTTGGCCATGACTCCTGCCCGAACGGCAGCGCCGACTGCTCGGCAACAGCCAATGAGGTCTGCCTCAGCGGCTGCTGCTATGCCACCTGTCCGGCCGGCGTCACGCCCTGCGAGGCCACTGCCGAATGCCCCACCGATAAGGACTACTACTGCGTGACCGGCTGCTGCATCGAGGCCGGTCCGGTGCTATGAAATTCTTGCACATCACTGCGTAAGATCTTTCCCTCTTGCACGATGTGCCAAGGGACGACACAGTGCCAGCGATGACTTCGGTAGCTGCTTTCTTCGATTTGGACGGAACACTGCTCAGCGTGAACAGCATGCGCCTGTGGGTCACGCACCAGCGCAGTCTCGGGCTCATCTCTCGCCGAGACGCTCTCGTAGGCGCATGGTACACGCTGCTCTATCGCTTCACCTTCCTAGACATGCAGACGCTCGCCGAACGGGCCCTCTCCACCATGGTCGGCCTGGTGGAGACCGAATTCGAGCAGGGAGTGCACGGGTTCTTCCACGACACCCTGCGGCATTACATTCCGAGAAACGCCCAGCCCTTCGTGGATGAGCACCGCGCCAAGGGCCACAAGGTGGTGCTGCTCACCTCGGCCTCTGCCCATGAGGCACGGGCGGCGGCGAGGCAGTTCAACCTCGATGACTATATCTGCACGAATTTCGAAGTGAAGGACGGTCGCTTCACGGGCAAGGCCATCCCTCCTGTGTGCTATGCCGAAGGCAAGGTGTGGCTCGCCGAGGCGTGGGCAGAAGAGCACGGTGTCAGCCTCTGCGATTCCTATTTCTACAGCGATAGCTTCTCCGACGCACCGATGCTGCGCCGCGTGGGACACCCTCGGGTGGTGAACCCGGATTTGCGACTGCACCTGATGGCCAAGATGCTCGGCTGGCGCAAGGTCGATTGGTCGTAGGGGATTCCTTTCAAAAAACGAGCGCTAGATGTTGTTATCGAGGTCTCTGATGTTCTGCTCGAGGATGGCGATGTTCGCGCTGTTGCGAAGCTCAGCGGGCAGAGCCTGATAGACCTCGAGCGCCCGCGTCCAGCAGTCGCGCGCCTTCTCCTTTTGGCCGGTCTTTTTGTAGGCCGCGCCCATGTTGGTTAGCGCCACGGCTGCCTTGGCTTGGGAATTGCCTTCGAACCGCAGGTAGATCTGGACAGCGGTATCGTAGTGCTTCACTGCTTCCTCGAACTTGGACAAGGCCAAGGCCTTCTCGGCCGCGAGGAAATGGGCCTCGGCGCGTTCGACAGAAGCGCCGCCGGTTCGGTCAAAAACAGTCGCTGCCTGGATGTAGCTGTCGTACGCGGTGGCAAGATCGCCCTCGGACTCCGCGAGGACCGCCTTTTCCATGTAACCCGCGGCCTCCTGCTGCTCAGAAGCACTGGGGGGAGAAGGCGCGATGGTGCCCTCCTGTTTGTCAACGCCGCCGCCGCACGCGCCAAGAGCGCTCGCCGCGATGAAAAGACCGATGAAACCGAGCTGCGCAGGCCTGATCATGACTTCCTCCTTTGGAGTGCGTCCACACTTCATTTTTAGTTTGTCTGGAAGTTTATAAAACCCGGCCAGCACCTCTGGCAACCCCAGATATTCTGTCCATGGAAAAATTCTTTCTTAAAATGCGGCGGGCGCGTCACAAAAAACCCCGCTATCGATCCTCATCGAGCGTGACCCTCATGACCTCGCTGAGAGAGGTGATACCGAGCGCGAGCTTGCGCACAGCGTCCTCACGCAGGTTCCACGTTCCGTCCGCTCGAGCCGCCCTGCCGATGGCCACCGCGTCGGCCCGATCCAGCACCAGCTTGCGGATGGAGTCGGTCACCCGCAACAGCTCGAACACACCTGTTCGACCGTAGAGCCCAGTGCCGCGGCACCGCACGCAACCCTGACCCTCATAGGCGCGAAGAGACGACTCCCGCTCGGGCGGCAGCTCGATGTTGAGGGTCGCGATCTGCTCAGGGGAAAGCTCTACCTCGGCACGGCACGAGTCGCACACCTTGCGCACCAATCTCTGGGCCACGACTCCGGCCAGGGTCGAAGCCACGACGTATGGATTGAGACCGAGCTCGAGCAGCCGCGTGACCGAAGTGGCCGTATCGTTTGTATGGAGAGTCGCGAGCACCAAGTGTCCAGTGAGCGCTGCCTGTAGCGCCTGGCTCGCGGTCTCGGGATCGCGGATCTCGCCGACCATGATGATGTCGGGATCCTGGCGCAGCACATGCCGCAGAGCCTCGGCAAAGTCCAGGCCGATCTTGGGCTGGACAGCGATCTGATTGAAGGTGTCGACCACCATCTCGATGGGGTCTTCGATGGTGGTGATATTGATCTCCGGCGAGGCCAGCCACTTGAGCGCGGAGTACAGGGTCGTCGTCTTGCCCGAACCAGTGGGACCCGTGATGAGCACGAGGCCGCTCGGCCGGGACACGAGCTCGATGAAACGGCGATGGCCTTCTGGCTCGAAACCGAGATCAACGACGTCCTGAATGAGGAGTCCGGGATCGAAAATGCGCACCACGACTTTTTCGCCAAACGCCACGGGCAGAGTGGAAACCCTCATCTCCACTTCTTCGTTCTCCTTGTGCGTCTTGAATCGACCGTCTTGGGGTCGCCGCCGTTCGGCGAGATCGAGGCGCGACAGCGTCTTGATGCGATTGACGATCGCCGGATGCACGGCCCGCGGGATGCTGTAGATGTCGTGAAGCACGCCGTCGATACGCATGCGAATCTGACAGGTCTCGCGTTTGGGCTCGATATGAATGTCCGAGGCTCTCTGGTCGAAAGCGTAGTGGAGCAAGTAATCCACAGCGCTGATGACGTGGCGGTCCGTGGCCTCGAGCTCCTCCATCTTTCCAAGGCGGACGAGCTGCTCGAGGTTACCCAGATCCACCGAGGGAGCCATCTCCACCGCGGCCCGCGCCACTGAGCGCTTGAAGCCGTAGACCTCTGTGATGTGGCGCTGAATGTCGCTACGAGCCGAGAGCACCATCTGCACCTTGCAACTGACGAGTCTCGTCAGTTCGTCGACGAGATGCGCATCGAACGGATCCGATGCCGCCACGACCAGGGTGTCGAGCTG
Organism: Myxococcota bacterium; assembly: GCA_025453525.1. Classification (GTDB taxonomy): domain Bacteria; phylum Myxococcota_A; class Polyangia; order JAAYKL01; family JAAYKL01; genus JALOQD01. The sequence goes on along the minus strand of JALOQD010000010.1, from coordinate 26,682 downwards.
GCGCCGCAAGGGCAGCACCGAAGTGCGCCGGGCAAAGGGCAAGGACACCGTGGACGTGATGAGTTGCGCGTCGAGCTTCAGCGGATCGAGCTTCTCGTAGGGCACGTCCACATGGGCCGAAAGGCAGCGGACAATGCGGTCCTCCTCGAGGAGCGGTCGCGAAGCCTCGCCGCCTTCGTTCAAGCGAAACGACGCCACGACCTCGGCGTAACTGGGCGCGGCCGCAGACCGTTGGCGAGCCTGGCGGCCCGCTGCAATAGTGAGCCTGGCCGCCTGCGCATCTGCGCGGACCCGCACCTCGGCCGCCTGTTCCTGCGAGAGGAGCCCGTCCTCGATAAGGTAGGAGAGGAGCTCTTCCAAAGTGACGCTGTGGGTGCGCATGGGCCTCCTTAAAAGGCTGCGGGGTTCTCAGTATGCCGTGGAGTCGTAAGTCGTGGGCAGACTCCGTGGATCGTAGCAGAACCGGTCGCCTTCGTGGTCGAGGCACTCATACTGCGTCGCCTCCTCGAGCTTGGCGTCGGTCTCGCCCTCGCGGCACTGGCCTTCGGCCGTGCACCCACGCACACAGATCCTATTGCTCATCGTGGCCTTGAGGGTGCTGGCCACCGTGACCTCCACCTCGGTCTCGAGCCTCACCGAACCCGTGGGACAAGCCGTGAGTTGGTCGTAGTTGCCAAACACCGCAGAGCCGCAGATGATCGGGTTGCCCTCGCACTTGGTGGCCATGAGACCGCAGTAGCCATTGGCAAAGTAGGTGTCGTTGGCCAGATCGCCTTCGTAGGTGCGCAAGCAGACGAGCGCGGCGCCAGTCACGTTCGTCGGCACATCCTCGCACCCGACGATGGTGGACGCATTGGGGATCTCGACGCCACCCATCTGTTGGCAATTGTCTCCGTCGCAGTGACACGCCGCTCCGAGACCGCGGTATTCGCCCTCGCCCTCGCCCTCACCTTCGCCCTCGCCTGCAGTGGTCTCCGTGTCCTGAGCGTCGGTATCGGTGCTCAGCGTCTCGCCGCAGCTACCAAGGAAAAAGGCACCGAGAATCATCGCAACAACACTTGTGGTCTTCATGTGGAGCTCTCCTTTTTTCCTAACACCAGCTCATCGAGCACATCGTGAAACACGGGTTTGTACCGCGCCTCGACACGACTCAAGTAGTAGGTTCTGGCTTCTTCTATCGCCTCAGTTAGCTCTCGTCCGGCTGGCCCTCCGGCCTTGGCCTCTTCCACCTGTGGACCGTGGTTGCGCACCAACTCCTCGACGATGCTGCGCGCAGCGGCAGTGGCTCCCTCGGGTGTTCCCACAAGGCGGCGCGCCCGCCGAGCAGGCCCCTTTCGCCCCAGCTGTCGCGAGATCTTGAGGGTATTGAAAAACGCGAGAAGAGCGATGGTCCCGCAGACGATCACGCCGACAATGGCAAGCTGTTCAAAGCCCATGGGCGCTCTCAACCGTTCTTGGAGAGCTGCTCTTGCACCCGGCAGTCTGACTTCTCGACTGCCTTGGCCTGGTCAGCGCGCTGCTGTTCGAGGCGGGTGGCCACGGGCTCTTCATACGCACCGAGGATGGCAGCGCAAAGGAGCGCCGCGTTCTTGGCGCCGTCCACGCCCACCGAAGCGATGGGCACGCCTCCGGGCATCTGCACGGCCGAGAGCAGCGCGTCGAGGCCTCCGAGAGTGCCGACGCAGATGGGCAGGGCGATGACCGGCAGCGTGGTATTGGCAGCCATGGCGCCCGCGAGGTGAGCAGCCCCTCCTGCAGCGGCGATGATCGCACCGGCTCCATCGCCTCGTGCGGACCTAGCGACCTGCGCAGCCCTCTGCGGAGAGCGGTGGGCCGAGGCCACGGTGACTCGTACATCGACGTCGAGGTCGCGCAAAATCTTAACCGCTGGCTCGACCTTAAGAAAATCATTCTCGCTACCCATCACGATGAGGACGTGCTTCCTGGTCATTCTTTCAACTCCTTTTTTTATTTCGAAAGCACGCGGTGGCCGATGTCCCGCCGCATGCGCATGCCTTCCCATTGAATCTTGTCGGCGCAGGCATAGGCGATGCGCGCCGCTTCCTCGTAGGTCTTCCCACGTCCGACAACTCCGAGCACCCGGCCACCGGCCGCGATGACCTTGCTCCCCTCGAGCCGGGTGCCTGCGTGAAAGACGAGGGCGCCCTCGACCTTCGCCGCCTCGTCCAGGCCGCGAATCGGCTGCCCCTTGGCGTAGGGTCCAGGATAGCCCCCTGCTGCCAGCACCACGCACATCGTCGCCCCATCGTGAAACGCGATGTGGTCCTGCTCGAGATGACCGCTCGCAGCTCCGAGCAATAGGGGCACGAGGTCGTCCTTCATGAGCGCCAAAAGTGGCTGACACTCGGGATCGCCGAAGCGCACGTTGAACTCCAGCACCTTGGGCTGGCCGCGTTCGATCATCAGGCCAGCGTAGAGCAGCCCGCTAAAGGGCCGTCCCTCCTTGGCCATGGCCTGCACGGTCGCTTCGAGCACCTCGCGCTGCACCCTCGCCATGAGCGCCGAAGTGACCACTGGTGCGGGCGCATAGGCGCCCATGCCGCCGGTGTTGGGTCCGGTATCTCCGTCATACGCGGCCTTGTGATCCTGCGCCGCGACAAGGGGTAAGACGCGTTTGCCGTCGGTGATGGCGAGCACGCTCGCCTCTTCGCCGCGCAGCAACTCCTCCACGACCACCGTACCGCCCGCTTCCCCGAACGCCTTGTCCTGCAGCATTGCCCTGACCGCAGAGCGAGCCTCGTCAAGACTCGAGCACACGACCACGCCCTTGCCCGCGGCGAGCCCATCGGCTTTGACCACGCATTGCCCCTCGAACCGCTCCACGGCTTTGAGCGCCGAGTCGAGGTCTCGATGAGTGGAAAAGGCCGCCGTGGGGATGCCGTGGCGCTGCATCAGCTCCTTGGAAAAGGTTTTGCTCCCCTCGAGCTGCGCCGCCTGTGCGCTCGGCCCGAACACAGGGATGCCGCGCTCGCGCAATCGGTCGGCGAGCCCGGCCACGAGAGGCGCCTCGGGTCCCACGACCACGAGATCGACTTTTTCCCGCAGCGCGAGCTCGAGCAGTCCCTCGACGTTCTCGGCAGCCACGTCCACGCACCGCGCTCGGAGAGCGATGCCCGCATTGCCCGGAGCCGCGATGACCTCGGTCACTAGGGGGCTGAGGGCGATCTTCCAGCACAGGGCGTGCTCGCGGCCACCGCTGCCCACGACGAGGACCTTCATTTCGCGCCTCCCTGGCGCCTACCCGTGTGAACGTCGAACTCGCTCAAGATCCGCACGATGGCCGCGTCGTAGGCGGCCGTGTGGGCAAAGGCCTTGAGCGCCAGCTCGAATCGCAGGTCAAGGGGCACCTGCGGACCGCGCGCCAAGTGCCACAAGAGATTTTCGTAGTCCTTGGGGTCGCAGATCACCGTGACGCGCTCGAAATTCTTGGCCGAAGCCCGCAGCATGCACGGGCCGCCGACGTCTGTCTGCTCCACGAGGTCGAACAGCGTGGAGGACGGGATGGACGCCGTGCGCTCGAACGGGTAGAGGTTCACGGCCACCAGGCTGATGAGGCGGCCACCGATCTTCTTGAGATCGGAATTGTGGTCCGCAATGTCGCGGGCCAGGATGCCGCCGTGGATCTTGGGATGCAAGGTCTTGACGCGGCCATCCATGATCTCGGGGAATCCTGTGTAGTCGCTCACCTTGGTAATCGGGATGCCGGCCGACGACAGGGCCTTGGCCGTGCCGCCAGTGGAAAGGATCTCGAACCCGAGGTCCGAAAGACCCCTAGCGAGGAACTCGATCCCGGTTTTGTCGGAAACGCTGAGGAGCGCGAGCGTGCGGTCTGGCATGGGAGGCCTCCTTGAATAGTCCAGCCAAGGTTTCTACCAGGGCTCGGCCGACAACTCAAACCCGTTTGCCTCCCTGTGTTCCACCCCCTTGTCCAAAAGGCCAGGTCGTGGCCATAATAGAAACCATGAACGACGTGTCCCAACGCAAATGGTGGGTGCGACTTCCCGAGGGCGAGATTGGTCCATTGAGCGAGGACGAATTTCAAGCTCGGCTGCGCGCGGGCGAGTTCGCGCTGCACCTCGAGGTGCGCTGCGAAGAACAGGGAACATGGCGCAGACTCGTGGAGGTCGTGACGCACGATCCGACCTTCCGGCGAACCTCGGTGCCGCCCCCGGAATACGAACCGTAAGCAGCTGGCGGACCTCAAATCCCCCCAAAGGTTTGACCGCTGCCTCTTGGCCAGGTACATTTTGGGCCTGTCTTCCTCGCATTTTTTTGCGACACCCTAGCCCCAATCGAGGGGAGCACTGAAGGAGGATCGCCCATGGGCAAGGTCTGGAACGCCTTTCAAGCGCAGATAAACAAGCTCGCCAACTGGTTCTGGGAGCGCGATCCTATCGCTCAGATGCAACTCGAGTACGACCGGGCCGTGGTTCAGCTCAAGGAGGGGCGCGAGGGGCTCGAGCAGTACCGGGCTCTCGTCGAAAGGGTGAACCGCCAGGTGGTCGATGGTCAAAAGAAGGTCGACACCCTCACCGCTAAGATCAAGGCGTATCTCAAGACCGGGGATCGCACGACCGCAGGCACGCTCGCGGTGCAGCTTCAGCAAGCCCAGGCCGAGCTCGCGGAAAACAAGACCCAGCTTTCCATGCATGAGACGTCCTACGACAACAACGTAGAAAAAATTAAGCACGCCTCCAACTCCCTCGGCAAGGTGCGCGAAAAGATCAAGAAATACGAAGCAGACCTCAAGATGTCCCAGGCCGAGGCCGAGCTGGCCAAGCTCAGTCAAACCTTCAACTTCGACGTGACCACCGACTTCGGCGAGCTCGAGCAGATGGTGCAGGAGAAGGTCGACCTCAACAGAGCCAAGGTGCGCGTCGCTTCCGATATGTCCTCGCAGGGCATCGCCGAGATCCAAGCAGAGAAAAACATGGAGAAGGCCATGGCCGAGGATCTGCTGGCCAAGTTCGAGGTGGACATGGGCCTCAAGACTCCAGAGACCGCCAACCTGTCGGTCTCTACACAGGCGCTCGGACCCGAAGCGGCCGCGCCACAAAAGGTTACGCAATAAAAGAGACTCACCAAAGGAGGAACAGATGAACGGGAAGCCCAAAGTCGGGTTTTGGATCATCGTCGGAATCGTGGTGCTCGGTCTTGCCGGGTTCGCCTTGTACAAAGCTGGCATCCTCGCCCCCATGGGGAAGCAGGACGATCTCGTTTCCATCGACGCCAACGAGCTCAAGAATATCCAAACCGGTGGCGACAAGGCTGCCGAAGCGCCAGACTCCAACGCACCGACCACGGTCAAGGAATATGAGTTCGTGCCGTCGGCCAAGCTCCCCCCTGTCGCGGGCACGGCTGGCTACCAGCCCCTCAAGGACAATACGGTCCGCTTCGCCATCAACGTGTGGGCCGGCTGGGCGCCCATCGTCCACGCCAACGGCGGTTTCAAGGCCGGCAAACCGTGGGTGACTCCCTCGGGTAAGAAGTTCAAGGTCGAGCTGGTGCTCATCGACGATCCGGTGGCCATGCGCGATGCCTATGCGACGGGCACGGTGCACATCGGCTGGGCCACTCTCGACATGGTCCCCCTATTCCTGGAAGAGATGCGCAAGGACTCCCGCGTCATGCCCCGCATTTACCAGCAGATCGACTGGAGCAACGGCGGCGACGGCATCGTGGGTCGAGGCGTGGAGAACATCGGCCAGTTGCGGGGCAAGACCGTGGTGCTGGCCCAGAACTCGCCGTCCCACTACTTCCTGCTCAATGCGCTCATCAACGCCGGCGTGCAGCCCGCGGAAGTCAACTTCAAGTTCACCGCCGATGCGTTCCAGGCCGCGGCGGCGTTCAACGCGGACAAGAACATCGCGGCCGTGGTTTCCTGGGCGCCAGACATCTACAACCTCTCCAAGGTGCCGGGAAACAAGCTCATCGTCAGCACTCAAACCGCCAACAAGCTCATCGCCGACGTCTGGTTTGCCCGCGCGGACTTCGCCTCGGAGAATCCAGAGATCATCGAGGGCCTCGTGCGCGGGATCTTCGATGCCATGGAGGCGCTCAAGGCAGATGCGGCCAAGCAGCAAGTAGCGAAGCTCTTGGCCTCTGGGTACTCCATCCCACCGGACGAGGCTCTGGGCATGCTGGGCGACGCCCATAGCACGAACTACGCGGAGAACCGCGAGTTCTTCATGAACCAGAACAACCCCACCAACTTCGAACGCACCTGGGAGACCGCGTACTACCTTTACAAAAAAATCGGTCAGGTGACGGAAAAGACCCCGTTCGATCAGGTCATGGACTTCAGCCTCATCAAGAAACTGGGCAACGACCCGAAGTACGCGAGCCAAAAGGACGAGTACTCGGTGAATTTCGCGCCGCGCAGCGTCTCGACCATCAAGGCCGAAAGCGGCGAGATCCTCACCAAGACCGTCATCGTGCAGTTTTTCCCCAACTCGTTCGAGTTGGAAAAGAAGATCCAAAAAATCGAGAAGGGTCAGACCATCGACGTGCTCTATGATCCCAACGTGCCCTTCGTGCTCGAGGAGATCGGCAAGCTCGCCGGACAGTACGGCGCCGCCCGCATCGTCATCGAGGGCCACACCGACGCGTCGATGAAGGGCCAGATTCCCTTCGAAATGGTGCAGCTCTTGTCCATGAACCGCGCCAACGCCGTCAAGACTTCCTTGCTCCAGAAGTTCAAGACCATGCAGCCCAACCAGTTCTCTGTGGAGGGCATGGGCTGGAACGTGTCGGCCGATACGGGCGATCCCAACAACCACGCCAAGAACCGCCGCGTGGAGGTCAAGGTCTATCCCCTCGAGGCCATGTAGAAGTCCGCCGCGCCGCGTCCCCATCCAACAGGGAGGGCGTCGCGGATGAGGTCCGCCATGTCCAAATCCCCATCCCTTGTCCGCGGGTTCTTCCAAGGGTTCTTCCAGATCCGCGACGAGCCCACGTGGCTGGGCAAGCTGATCATGGCGGTCCTGTGCTTGGGCTCGCTCATGGCTCTGTGGTTCGCAGCCACCCGCGGCGCGACCCCAGAAGCTCGCCTGGTGTCGCCCACGACGCTCGGCAGCCCAGAGGAGGTCTTCGGCTCGCTGCGAACCCTATGGTTCGATCGGGCCCTGACCCGCAACCTCCTTAAAAGCCTAGGGCGCGTGCTGCAGGGATTCGGACTGGCGGCGCTCGTGGGCGTGCCGCTGGGCATCTTGTGCGGGGCGTTCAAGCGCATCGACGCGTTCTTCGCTCCCATTTCCATCTTCGGCCGCAACGTGCCGGTCTATGCCCTCGTGCCCCTGGCCTTTATGTGGTTCGGCTCTGGCGAGTCGCCGAAGATCGGGTTCATCTTCATCGCCACAGTCGCCTTCGTGTTGTTCGACGCGGCGCGCAGCATCGGCGGCGTGTCCACCGACTACCTCGACACGGCCTATACCCTGGGCGCGAACCGCTGGCAGGCTCTGTCCAAGGTGCTCATCCCCCTGGCGGCGCCCGAGATCCTCAACTCCCTGCGGCTGCTCTTCGGCCTGGCCTTCGGCTACATCATCGTTGCCGAAGCCCTGGACATGGACAGCGGCGTGGGTGTTCTCATCATGCAGTCCCAGCGCCGGGGTCCGCGAGAGCATGTGTACCTCATCCTCATCTTCATCACCGTGGTGGCGTTCCTCCTCGATCGCCTCATCTTCGCGCTGCAGCGGTACCTGTTCCCCTACCGCTACGGGAGGGGCTGACATGGACGAACCGCAAGCACAGCAGAACAAAGACGGGCAGCGCCCGGCGGTCGTCGAAATGCGCGGTGTGACCAAGACCTACTCCCCTGGCACTGCGAACGAGTTCACCGCGCTCAAAGACATTTCGTTCACCGTCGAAGATCTGCCCAACGTCGGCGAATTCATCACCATGCTCGGCCCGTCGGGCTGCGGTAAGAGCACAGTGCTGCGCCTCATCGCTGGTCTGGGCCCGCACCACCCGCCCACAACAGGTCAGGTGCTCGTGCGCGGTCAGGAGGTCAAAGGGCCCGGCCCGGACCGGGGCATGGTCTTCCAGTCGTATACTTCGTTCGACAATCGCTCGGTGCTCGACAACGTCGCCTTTGGCCTCGAATGCCAAGGCGTCTCGAAAAAGGACCGTCACGAGCAAGGCCGGTACTGGATCGGACGCGTCGGTCTGTCGGTGGACAAGGACCAGTACAAATACCCCCACGAGCTCTCTGGCGGCATGCGTCAGCGCGTGGCCATAGCCCGAACGCTCATCTTGAAGCCGCGCCTCATCCTGATGGACGAGCCCTTCGGCGCCCTCGATCCCACCACCCGACTGCACATGCAGGATCTGCTCGTCTCCCTGTGGAAGGAAGTCGAGGCCACGGTGTTCTTCGTCACGCACTCCATCACCGAGGCGGTGTATCTTGGCGATCGATGCTTCGTCTTCTCCAGCTCCCCCGGACGCTTGCTCAAGCAACTGCCCCTGTCCAAGCCAGATCGGCCGGCCAGAGAGATGCAACGCGAAGCGCAGTTCCAGCAAATGGTGTTCGAGCTGTCCGAGCTCATAGAGCAGCTCGAGGAAGGACGAGACTAACCGCTCATGGTCAGCAGAGGCGGATTCTTTAGCTACATCAAGAAGGCGTTCATAGTGCCGTGGAACCTCTTGGCGTTCGGCGCCGTGTCCGTGGCAGGCATCATCTCCGGCTATCCAGAGGTCGTTCTGCCAGCTGCCGCGGCTCTCGAAATCCTGTACCTGTCGGGACTCGCCAGCCACCCGAGGTTCCAGGCGGCCATAGATGCGGCCCAGCACAAAGAGCACAGCGCGGTCACGGCCGAAGCGACCCAGAAGAAAATGGCGGAAATGGTCCTCGCGCTCGCACGGCCCGACCGCGAGCAGTTCGAAAAGCTGCGGCGCCAGGCGCGAGAGCTCCGAGACATCGCAGCCAGGGTGCGCTCTGCCGAAACCGGAAGCGCCATATCGGACGTCCACTCCAGCGGCGTCAACCGCCTGCTGTGGATCCTGCTCAAGCTCCTCTATTCCAAGGGCGCCATCGAGAAGTTCTTCAAAACCATCGACCTCTCGCAAATCAAGGCCGACATCGCCAAAGTCGAGCTCCGCCTCGCCGAGCTCCGAAGCGACTCAGGGGATGGAACGACTCTCGCACGCCGCCGGACCTCCCTCGAGGACCAGCGCAAGACCTTGGAGCTTCGGCTTGAGAACTACAGCCGAGCCAAGGGCAACTACGAGCTCGTCCAAGACGAAATCGACCGCCTGTCCACCAAGATCGCGACCCTTGCCGAAATGGGCGTGTCCCGCCAAGACCCCAATTTCATCAGCAGCGAGGTCGATAGCGTCACTGCCTCTGTCGAAAGCAGCGAAAAGGCCATGCAGGAGCTCGAGTTTCTCACCGGGCTCTCCAGCACCGACGACGTGCCACCGCAGCTCATGGAGCCTGGGATATCCGCCGCAGAATGACCCGTGCTTTCTGGCTCCGATAGGGCTAAGGGCAAGCGATGAAACGATTCTTGGCCTGCAACTGTAGGCCGTAGTGGCGCCGGAGCACGTCCCTAGTGCCTGCCCGAGCAGATGTGGTAAAGTTCTCTACTATTCAAACCGAGTGTCGATTCTTAATCGAGGCTATAGGTAAGATGCGAGGCAAGATCGATATCCCAGACGTGACGCTCGTCACCCAAGCGAGCTCGTCGAAGTTGTCCATCCGACAGCCGGAGGTCTCCTTCGTCGTAATGATCTACGGCGAGTATTTGGGTCGGCGCTTCACCATCCGGGACGAAGAGGTCCTGATAGGGCGCGCACCCCACTGCGACATCGTGCTCACAGACGACAGCGTGTCCCGCATGCACTGCCGCCTGATCCCAGGCTCGGCCGGCGTGGTCATCAGCGACCTGAACTCCACCAACGGCACCTACGTCAACGGCGCATCAATATCCACTCATCTGCTGCGCGACAGCGACAAGATCAAAATCGGTCGTTCGATCTTCAAGTTCCTCTCTGGCAACAACATCGAGCACGCCTATCACGAGGAGATCTACCGCCTCAAAACGACTGACGGTCTCACCGGAGCCTACAACAAGCGGTACTTCGAAGAAGAGGCGGAGCGCGAGATCTACCGCTTCTGTCGGTATTCTCGACCCCTGTCGCTCCTAATGATTGACATCGACTATTTTAAGAAGGTCAACGACAACAACGGCCACCTCGCCGGCGACCGCGTGCTCACTCAGCTTTCCCAGCTCATGATGGCCAATGTCCGGCGCGAGGACACGTTCTGCCGCTATGGCGGCGAAGAGTTCGCCCTGCTCATGCCCGAAACCAACATCAAAGGCGCGTTGGACCAAGCCGAGAAATTGCGAGTTTTCGTACAAGCTGCCCGAATCGAATTCGAGGGCATGGTCCTGCGGGTCACGATCTCCATCGGCGTGACACAGGCTGAACCGGGGATGTCGACCGTGGATGCCTTCGTGCGCGTCGCCGATGAGAACCTCTACAAGGCCAAGGATGCTGGCCGCAACCGGGTCGTACCCTCCCCGAGTTAACCATGGAAGAACTATTTACCGACAATCTCTTCATCGCCGCGGCTCTCATCTTCGCCCTGCGCATCATCGATGTCTCTCTCGGCACGATCCGAACCATCTCCATCGTCAACGGGCGGATCACTTTGGCCGTGCTGCTCGGCTTTTTCGAGGTGCTCATCTGGATCACCGCCATTTCTCAAGTCATGGTCGGAGTGACCAAGAGCCCGGTGTTGCTCGTGGCCTACGCCGGTGGGTTTGCCTCGGGCAACGGCGTGGGGATCCTCCTCGAGCAAAGGCTCGCCATGGGCACACAGCTCCTGAAGCTCTTCACCCGCAAGGGCGAAATCGCGGCGGACGTCCTGCGCGATGCCGGTCAAGCCGTGACCTCGGTCAGAGGCGAGGGACGCGACGGCCCTGTGGAAATCCTCCATGTGGTGACACCGCGACGCCTGACCAGGGATCTCATCGAGCTAGCCCAAAAGGTCGATCCCGAGCTTTTCTACGTCATCGAGCCAGTGGCAGGATGGAGTCGGAAACTGCCGATCTCCAATCCCACAGGCTGGCGCGCAGTGGCAAAAAAGAAGTAGAGTTGGCAGGCCAACCGCGACAGTAAACCGACGCACACCGTCGCCAGAGCCAAGGAGGCCGGCATGACCGAAACGATTAAAAAAGTGACCCTCGCGAGCGGCCAGATCATCACCCTCGTACAGCTCAACAGGACCTCGGACGTCGAAAGGCTCCGAGCGTTCTTCCTCGGCTTACCCGACGAGGCGCGGCACTACCTGCGCTATAACGTGACCAAAAAGGAGTTCGTCTCCGCGCGTCTCGCACAGCTCGACGACGCCAACCACTGGCGCATCGTGGCCGAGCTCGACGGCGAGATCATCGGCGATGCCACCATGGACCGAGAGCCCTTTGCCTGGACTCACCACGTAGCCGAGCTGCGCGCCCTTGTGCACCCAGATCACACCAACAAGGGCATCCTCGCCATGATGTTCGAGGAGCTCGTGGCGCTGGGCGCCAAGGCCAAGGTAGAACGCCTGTTCACCGAGGTCATCAAGGTGCAGACCAACCTCATCACCGACCTCGAAAAAGAAGGGTTCGCGTACGAGGCGACGCGCAAGAGCTACGCCAAGGATTCGGCTGGCAAGCTCCACGACGTCATCATCATGTCCAACGACCTCAATCTGATGTGGAAGCGGCTCAAGGATCACCTCGAGGAGCTCGACGTTCCACCTTCCTTCTACGGTGGAATGTAGGCCACAAGGGGCTGTGTCATGGCAAGGCCCCGATGCACTCACTGCGGAGCCGAGATACGGCTCGCCGACCCGGGCGAGCTCGTGGCCTGCGAACACTGCGGTGCGGCGCTGTATCTCGATCTGCGCGGCGCGGCTCTGCATACCATGGTCACGCCATCCATTCCCCATGGCGAGGTTGCGCCTCGGCTCAGACGGGCCCTCGTCACGCGCGACGTGTTGGACGAAATCGAGATGGCGAGTCTCGATACTGTGCTCGTGCCCTACTTTGGCCGCGGCGATGTGCGCACGAGCCGGCTTTGTTGCGCCCTCGCCTTGCCTGAATCAGCGCCCAAGGAACTGCGCGGGTTGCAGGGCGAGCTGATCTTCTACGACGCAACGCAGCTTCGCGAGACCATCCCCATCGAGCCCGAGCTCGGGCCAAACGAAGCCTGTGGCGAACCTGCGGAGGAAAACGCAAGGGCCCAACTCGTGCATGTGCCGTTTCACCGGATTCGCTACCGATGTCAGGGGCGATTCTTCGAGGGTTTCGTCGACGCCATGACCGGTCAGATACACGCAGAGGACTGGCCCGCCGCACCACCACGGGAGCGCAATCGCGAGCTGTGGCTCGTCGCCTCGGCCTGGGGGATCGCCTACGTCGCCTGCGTGGCCTGCCTCCCTTCCTGGCCATGGATTTTCGTCGGCCTGCTCCTCATCAGCGGCGGCGGTTACAAGCTCGCCTTGTGGCGGCTTCGCAGCAGGGGATGGTGAAACGCATCTTGGCGCGCGGCGTACACATCGAATGTCCCGTCTGTCGAGGCAGCCTCGGCGTCGAGCAGTGGAAACGCATTACGAGGTGCTCCTACTGCGACACCCCCCTGCTCGTCGAAGTGCCCGGTGCCATGCCCCGCTACTATGTGCCCCCCAAGGTCGACAAGGACGCCGCTCGCCGAAGCCTCCAGCGAGCGCTGTTGCACCCGGACATTCCCCAGGGTTTCTTGTCCGCGAGCTCTCTGAAATCCTGTGACCTGTGCTTTGTGCCGTTCCACGAGCTTTTTGGCAGGCGCATCGGCACCATCGTGCAACGCCGCGATCCCGGAGCGCCACAGACCTCATTGGAAGACCCGGCGAAAGCTGGCTTTGTGGGCGCGCTCTCATCCAAAAGCACGGGCATGGGTCCGGCAGTGGACACGCGGGTCATCCTTGGAGACGTCAATCTCTTTGCACCCGCCGTGGAGCTGCCCACATGGGGCCTGTCTCAAGTGTCGTTGTCCAAAGCCCGAACAGATTGGCAAGCCACGATCCTACCCTACGACACTCGCACCGTCGCCGCGCTCGGCACCGCTCTGGTTCCGCGCCTCGATCCCCAAAGACTCGTTCCCGACCTTGGCGCCGAGCGAAAGACCGTCGGCGACAACACGACGGTGCACGGCGTGCGCCTGAGGGTCGTCTTCTTCCCGGTTTGGCGACTGCGCTACCTGCACCTTGGAAGGCTCTACAGCGCCAGCGTGGACGGCGTGACCGGCCAGTGCTTGTATGTGCGCGCTCCTCAGGGCATTGCGTCCCGAACCCATTGGCTCATGGCGAGTGCTCTTGCCGTGGGGCTCGTGGCCGGCAGCGCTCTGCGCATCTTTTGGGCTCTGTTCGGGGGAAGCGGCAGCGACCTTCTGGCTGGACTGGCACTCGCATTGCTCGGGCTCGGCACCTGGGCGCTCCTCCCCGCGGCGATCGTGGGCATTGCGCTCCTCCTCGTGGCAGAGCTCGGGTACGAACAATTTCGCTACCCCGGCGAGGTCGTGATCGAGAACGGCCTCTCGCGCATCGAAAAGCTCGGAGCGCTGCGACCGCTTTTTTCGGAAAAGATCTCAGCGGCCCTCGAAAAATGGCTCTCTCACAAGGAAAACCAAGCGTGACCCCCTGCGTGACAGCCCTTGTTTGCCCCCATTGCCAGAGCCATCTCCACGGCTTGCGCTACGACGTGGCGTTCACCTGTCGAACCTGCAACGTCGCGGTTCTTTTCGAGCAGGGCAAAGCCGAGGTCCAGCGGCTGCACTGGGCCGCGGCCAAGATCGCCGAAGCCGCAGAGCTCTACCTCCCGGTGTGGCGCGTTCGCGGACAGCTGGATCTCGCCCAGGGCACTCCACAACAGCAGCGCTGCGCCATGCGACTCCTGGGAGAGCCCACCATCTACGTCACTGGATTCCAGGCCAGTCGAAGCGGAACCTTTGGCGACCTGGGAACCTCGCTCACGAGGCAGGCCGACAAGCTCAGCGCCTCCTCGCCCCCTCCTCTCACATCGCCCTTCGGGGGCATCGTTCGCCGAATGGACGAGACCATCCGATTGGCCGAGCTCGTCGCTCTGCAGCTCGTGGACCAGCGCTGTGATGTCACGGGGATGACCCTGCGGCTGCGCGAACCGACCCTCGAGATCTGGGCAGTGCCTTTCAAGCAAGAGGGCGCAGCTCTCAAGGATTTGGTCCTCGGCACGCTCGTTCCCACTCTCGCCGTCGACGACTTGGAAGAATTGCTCTCCCTACAGCTTTTAGAGCGCGGCGCACAAAAGAAAGGAAACCCATGACTTGGATGCTCTATGGCGCGAACGGATTCACTGGGGAGCTCATCGCCGAGCAGGCAGTGCGCGAAGGGGAAAAGCCGATCCTCGCCGGCCGAAACCGCGAGGCTGTGGAGCGGCTCGCTCGCAGGCTCGATTGCCCAAGTCGAGGGTTTGCGCTCAGCAATCCCGCGGAGGTGGCTCGTCAACTCAATGACGTCGACGCCGTGCTGCTGGCGGCCGGGCCATTCGCACGGACGAGCGCGCCCATGCGAGAGGCGTGCCTGAGGAGCCGCGTCCACTACCTAGACATCACCGGTGAGTTCGAGGTGTTCGAGCAGTGCTTCGCCGATCATCATCGCGCGGTAGAGGCGGGCATCACCATCCTGCCCGGAGTCGGGTTCGACGTGGTGCCGTCGGACTGTCTCGCTGTGAAGCTCTTCCGGGAGTTGCCAGACTCCTGCGAGATCGCCCTGGCCTTCAAGGGCGCAGGCAGCTTCAGCCGGGGCACGCTCAAGACCATGCTCCTCGGGGCGAAAACAGGCGTCATGGGTCGCGTGGACGGCAAGCTGCTCGCCGTGCCTCCATCGAGGCGTTCACGCAAGGCGAGCTTCGGTTCTCGTGAGCTCACCATTTCGGCCATCCCCTGGGGTGACATCTCCACGGCCTTTCACTCAACCGGCATCCCGAACATCACTGTCTACATGGCCACCCCGAGAGCCCTGCGCATGGCCCATTCTCTGCTCAACGTGGGCCACGGGGTGCTCTTATCCAACCCGGTCTCCCAAAAGCTCCTGCCACGCCTCGTCGACTTTGCGCCACGCGGGCCAGGAGAGAAACTGCGGAGCCAGGGAAAGATGCAACTGTGGGGTGAGGCAAAGAACGCGGAGGGTCGCACTGTCACAGCGCGCTTGTGGACCCGCGAGGGCTACCAGTTGACGGTCGAGACCGCCCTCGAGTGCGTTCACCGCGTGCGCAGTGGCGGGGTCGCGCACGGCGCCACGACCCCGGCCAGCGCATTTGGCCCAGAGTTCATAGAGTCGTTCGACGGCTGCCAGTTCGTATAGGCCAATCGCGAGACCCTTCCTGTACCATCAACGGCAGGCTGCGTCCCCATTGAGGTGTCGAACCAACTCGCCGAGGTAGGCTTTGGGATCCACTGACGCCGCGGTGCTCAGATTTCGCAAGGCGGAAGTGTCGACGCGCCGCTGCCCATCGCCGTGAAACACGATCTCCGGCGACTCGGTCACGCGACCGATGCGGACGAGGCCAGGAGGACAAGCTGCGGCGCGCACTGCGATGTCGTCCCGCGCTCCCGGCGGCGCAGTGAGCACGAGCTCGAACTCGCCGTGGTGTACGGCCAGGGCAACGAGGGGATCGAGACCGAGTCGCTGGCACACAAGAAGAGCGCGAGGCTCGAGGAGCTGCGCGACCGGTACGTCGATGGCAAACCCGACGCCGTTGACTCGCATGAGCTGATCCACCGTCGCGATGAAGCCATCGCTCGTGTCCATGGCTGCGGTCGCCACCTTGCGCAACGCGCGAACAATCTCCAGTCGTGGCACAGGGCGATACGACGCTTCGCCGACCACCTCGGGCGGCAGGGCGAACAGGGCCGCTGCGGCAGCGACCGCACCGAGTCCCAGCTTGCTCGTTACGTATAGGTCGTCGCCAGGCAGCGCCCCGACGCGAGTGAGCACGGCGCCGCCGCGGACCAACCCGAGGCCGCAGGTGGTGATCGACGCCTGCTCCGCGATGTTGGTATCGCCGCCCAGGACGAAGGTCCGAGCGACCCGGCAGGCTGCCTCGAGCCCCCTGGCAAGCCCTTGCTGGAAAGCACTCGCGCCGACGCTCGGCAAGGTCGCGGACACGAGCAGACCGATGGGCTCTGCGCCGCAGGCAGCGAGGTCGCTCAAGGAGGCCACGGCGCCCACCCAGCCGATGGTCTCTGCGTCGCGGTACAGTCCCGTGGAGATCTCTTCGGTAATGGTGTCGATGGTCGCGGCCAGAACGTCGCCGCCCGGCAAAGGCACGAGCTCGGCGTCGGCCTCGTGGGTTCGGTTGAGCTGCGCGGGATGCCGCGAGAGCGCCACGGCCCAGCCCTGGTGGAGCTGGTTTTCGAGAATGCCGAGCAGATCGAAGGATCGCGTCATGTACACACCACCAATGCTTTGTGAAAGACCTCGAACCGGGCCGTCGTCGCCTCGAAGACTTCGCCGTCGAGCTCTACGGCGAAGGGCTCGTCGGCCTCGAGCTCGAGGGCCGCGGTGTGGAAGTGCTCGCGCCCGGGCTTTCCCACGAACCGGCCGGCCGAGAGGTCCGCGAGCACGCGCATCAGGCCGAGCTTGCCGAGGCCGCAGCACAGGGCCACGCCGAACAGGCCATCGTCCGAGGCGACCGGAAAGTCGACCCGAAAGGACCCGCTGATGAACGGCGTCTTGAGCAGGCTGAGGTTGGACAGCGACACGGCCCGCTGCTCCGTGGAACCAGCACATCGCAAACGGACCTCGCGGTTTCGATGCGACAGGAGCGTGGCAACAGCCGCCGCCGCGATCGCCCCACCGGTCCAGTGCGCCTTGAGAAATCCGCCAAAGCCCCTGAGCTGGTTGAAGCACACGTTGGCCTCTGCGGTGAACCCGGCGCTCGCCGACACCACGAAGTGTCGCGCCCTGCGGGCCGACGGGCCGACGAGCTCGGCACGGCAGACATCGCGGCGCAGGGGCTGCCGCGGATCGATGCGCAGCGGGATCGCCGCCCGCACCGACGCGGGCTTGTGAAAGTCATTGCTCGAGCCGAGCCCGATCGCGCCGAGCACGGGTCGCCGCGCGGCAGGGACTCCCATCAAACAGTCGGCCACGGTCCCAACAGTGCCGTCGCCTCCGGCGGCGATGACCACGGACGCGCCCTGCTCGAGCGCCTGGCGAAGCTCTGCGGTCCAGGCGTCGTCAGCGGTGGTCTCGATGACCTTCGCGATCTCGACGTGCTCGCCAACGTCACCGAGCAGCGAGGCCCACAGAGCGAGCCCCTGACCACCGCGGGCCGCGGGATTGACCACGACGAGGGCCGCAGGACGCGCGGTCATATCTGCGTCTTCTCCGGCCGCAGTCGCAGCACGAGCTCGAACGCGGCGTAGAACGGCATCGCCACGAGTAAAAGCGCCGGTCGCAGCATCACGGCCTCGGCCAGATGAACGAGCACGAACCCGCGGATGCACCAGGCGATGGCGGGGTGGGCATCCTGCTCGCAGGACACCCTCCACATCGACCCATGGGCTACGCCGAAGGCCAAGGCGCCACAGACCCACATCGCCCCGCCCGCCACCGTATGGAGCGAGGGAAACGGTAGGTGCGCACCAGACATCCACAGCGCGAGCAGGCTCGCCGCGAGACCCGCGGTGCCATGGGCCGCGCTCGCGATCACCGAGGGCCGCCAGCCGAAGCGCACGGTCACCGTGTGGTAGCCTGTGGCCCGATCCGCGGCGACGTCCTTGTGGTAGCCGAGGATCACAAAGACGGCATAGGTCCCGAACGCGCTTCCCATCAGCCCCCACAACGTCGGGTTGCGCAGCACGGGTAGAGGATCGGCCCCGCCGCACATGGCCCCCATCAGCGGCAAGAGCGCGACAACGGCGGAGTTCCACGCTGGGCCGGCCCAGAACCGCCGCTTCATCGGCGTGTAGGTCGAAAGGCCAATAACGCCAAGAACGGCAGGCACGGCATTCCAAGGGTTCGAGACGGTGAGCACCACGCTGCAGCCCAAAAGGCCGAGCAAGCTGACCACCAGCACCTGGGGCTTGCCGATGAGACCCTGGGTGAGCGGCCGATACGGTGACGAGATGGTGTCCGTGTCGGTCTGGAAAACGTCGGTCAGCGCCTGGCCCAGGCCGTACGTCAGAAAGAAAGCCACCCCGCAAATCGCCAGCCAGGCTGCGTCAACCGGCGCAAGCGCGAGTCCTGTGAGCCCCACGGCGCCAGAAAGGAAAAAGAGATAGGGACGCAGCGTGATCCAATAGGCCTTCCAGAAATCTGTGCTTGCGATCGGGTAGGGCTTGCGTCGCATCTTTGCTCCCTAGCGCTCGAGGGCGAGGCCCATGGCGCGGATCTCGTCTGTTGTTTTGCCGAGAAGACCGTGCCCTTTATACGCGGCCAGCAGAGCCGCACACAGTTGCTCGAGGTCCCCCTCTGTGTGCCGCGCATTGACGGTGATGCGCAGGATGGTCTCGCCTCTGGCTACGGCCGGGTGGTCTACGGTGCCGACCTTGACGCCGCTTGCGAACAGAGAGGCGGCGAGCGACCAGAGCATCGGGGTAGCGCCGGAAAAAACCGTGATGATCGGCGAGACGGTAGGTGAGACTGGCAGACCCGCCGACATGAGCATCGCATGCAGGCGAAAGGTGTTCGCCCAGAGCCGCTCTCGATGCTCTGGCTCACGCTCCATGACATTGAACGCCTCGGTCACTCCCGCGCACAGGTGGGCGGGCAAGGCTGCGGTGAACAGCCCGCTTCGAGCGAAGAACCGCAGGTAGGTCACGAGTGCCTTGGAGCCACAGACATAGCCGCCGATGGTGCCCGGCGCCTTGGAGAAGGTGCCCATCAGCACATCGATGCTTCCCGGCATGCCAAAGAGCTCCTCGGTCCCATGGCCCGTGGCGCCGTAGACGCCTGTCGCGTGCGCTTCGTCGACGAGCAGCCTGGCTCCGTGGCGCGCAGCGACACTGACGAGTCCGGGCAGGTCAGCCACTGCGCCGTGCATGCTGAACACACCGTCCGTGGCGATCAGCCGCCCTTGGAGCTCTCCGCGCTGCGCTTCGGAGGTAAGAATTTTTTCGAGAGACGCGAGGTCGCCATGGCGAAAGACGCGCTGCCTGTGCGAAAGGCTCATCGCGCTGCCGTCCTGGATGCTGGCATGGCTGAACTGGTCGCGCACCACGAGATCGTCCTCGCGCAGCAGCGCCGTGAGGAGACCTTGGTTTGCGGCGTAGCCCGAAGGAAATACAATCGCATCCTCGCGGCCATAAAACTCGCAGAGCCTCGCCTCGAGCTCGCGCAAGTAGCGGCTCGTGCCGCCGAGAACCTGAGCGCTCGGCGTCCCGTAGCCGACGAGATCGAGCACCGCGCGGCTCGCCGCCACCACCTTGGGATGGAGGTGCAGGCCGAGGTAGCTGTTGGAGTCGAAGCACACCATGACCTCTTCGCGGCCCGTCAAAGGATTGAACACCACGGCGCGGCGGTCGAGGGCAGTGGTGAGCGTCACGCGATACAGCGCTTGGTACATGCCCGCGCGCTGAAGCTCGCCGATGCCTTCGCTGAATGCCACGCACTTGGCAAACAGATCCGGCGATTTCAAACGAAAGAAGTCGTTGACTCGGCACATCCGCGCCGCGCCGCCTCGTTCGCGCTGCCGCGGCATGGCAAGCTCGTCGCGCACATAGGCCTGCGGCAGGAGCGCATCCGAGAGAGCCTCGAGCGGTGGGCGAGCAGAAAAGGCCACCGCCACGCGGCAAGGATCGCGAGGATCGACCCGCATCACCGTGGCCTGGTCCTCAAATGCGAGCTTGCCCTCATGCATCAAGCACAGGGTCACGACGACGCCGGCAGCGATTTCTCCATCGAGCGCGAGCAAGGCGCCTGTGTGAGACAGCTCGAGCAACTCTGCGCACCAGGCGATGTCCGCACCGCTCTTCAGCAATGCCGAGAGGTCGGCGCCGGGCTTCACCTTGAAGCGTTCGTCGCGAGAACAAAGAGCCGTTGGGGAGGGGGTAACTTCCATGTGTGACCATTATCCAAGTGCGCATTTTTTAGCAACAATAATATTGGATTATATGGATTACATACTATTACACATCAGGCAGAATTCGCGTCATGGACAGCCTCTCCTCGCAACGACGAGGCCCGTCGGGCCCGGTAAGCGGACGAGCGCACCGCCTTCGAACCCAGCCGCCTTGATCCAATCGAGGTACTCGGCGCCGCTGTAGGTGCTCCCGCCAAGCGTTCCGACGAGCATGTTGAGAGCAAATAGAGCCCCGCTTCGAGGGCTGGTCTTGTCGTCATCGAGCACGAAGTCTTGAATCACCAGCTGACCGCCAGGCCGCAGCGCATCACGGCACTTGCCGAGCAGCGCCGCGTTCTCCTGCGGCGACAGCATGTGACACACCGCCGAGACAAAAACCAGGTCGAAGCCCGAGCCGTAGCTCTTCTGCGAGATATCGCCATCGATGACGTGGATGCGATTTCCCACGCCGCTCGCGGCAGCGTAACGTCGGGTCAAGGGTGTCACAGCCGGGACGTCGAGCACCGTGACCTCGGCTGCTGGCAGCCGCTCGGCAAAGGCGATGGCGTACGCCCCTGAGCCACCGCCGAGGTCGAGCACTCTCGTCACCCCGTCCAGCGTCAAAGCGCGGATGACCACTGGAGCGCGGGCGCGCCCGTTGCGGTCCATTGCGGCAATGAACGGCTCTGTCCACTCCGGGCCTAACGCCGCCATTTCTTCGAGCCGCACGCCGCCGCCGGCCCGGACCGCTGCCGTGAGCGTGCTCCAACGCTGCCAGAGTTGTGCGGTGTGCAGGACCGCAGCGCGGGCGTCGTGCGGTGCGAAGGCGGTGAGAAACCGCGCGGCTAGCGGTGCGTTGCGAAAGCGTTCGGCCTCCTTTTCGAGCAATCCGAGCGCCACCAGAGCGTTGAGCAGAGGCAGCGTCCCCGTCGGCGAGGCCCCGATCCGCTGGGCGATCTCGACGCCCGCCGCGCCCTCGCCCACGGCGCTGAACAGGTCGAGCTCGACCGCGGTCAGCACCACGCGGCTCCCCTGGTAGCTTCGCAGCAGCTCTTCTAATGGCTCGGGCATGACTCCGACGCGGTCACGAGCGTCACGCAGCTTTCGCTGCCGAGCGCGGGCAAGGGAGATCTCCGCGCGGATGGTGTCCGAGTCGGGATCAGGCCGCTCGACAGTGGAGAAGTTTGCGCCCTCGACCTCGGCCACGATCGCCGCCGCCTCGTCGCTCCGGACCGCGGTGAACCAGCGGCCCGCCGGGTAGACGACAACGTTTGGCCCGCGCCGGCAGAGACCAAGACAGCCACAGGGCGTGACCGCGATCGTGTTGCTCTTTCCTGCCTGCTGCACCTGCGCACGCAGCACCTCGACGAGTGCCCCGCCTTCCCCATGGTCGCAGCAGGGCGCGCCGTCCTTTCGCACAGTGGAACAGACGAAGATGTGGTGTTGAAATGGAGGCATGGCCGAGCGTATGCGACCGCTGCCCTGCGCGCAACCATTGAGTATGCAACTCGGCTGGCGCGTCCATGACCTTCTGTGGTACTAAACGCGCGCAATCTTCAGTCGCTCAAGAAGGGTTGGCGCGTGCGACTCAAAAGCGGACGGCAGCTCAATGAAGTGGACACGATCTTCTACAGCCATTCGCGGCTCGCAGATGGTCTGTACCGCTTCGCCGGCAGCTTCGAGTGCGCGGCCGATACGGGTTCCGAGGAGCGAGTGCGCAGCGCGCTCGCCGAGGTGATGGAGCGCTACCCGGCCGTCTTTTTGGTCGATCCAGCCGGCGACCGATCGCCCCGCGTCGACACGCGCTTCTTTACCAGCGAACGCGAGCTACGCAACTTCTATGTCACCTGCCTCAGCGAGCCGTACTCGTTCGGCAACGCACTGGTCCATGCGTGGCTGATCGACAAACCGGACGGCTCGCGCTCCTTGTTCCTTCTCATCCCGCATTTTGCTGGCGACTCCAAGATCGCCGCCTTCGTGCTCGGTCGCGTCCTCGGGCCGCAAAACGGCAAGGCGCCGCCAGAGGAGCTCGTCTTTGTCAGCTACCGCGACCTTTGGCGGCAACACGTACACAGCGCACGTAACGTTTTTCGATCATTGTGGTGCGAGGTCGGCGAGATGGCGCGGTCGTTTGCGTTCACCTCACCCCGGAAAGGGAGGATGGACATCGCGACAGTCTTTCTCGACGAGGGCGAGCTCAAAGCGCTCAATGCCGCCCGCCGTGGGCTCGCTTTGTCGCGCAGCCTGCTCTTGCAGGTCGCCGCGCTCCATGCCTATCGCCTCGTCGCCCCGCCACAACTGGCGCGGGTGTTCAATGTTATCTACGACAACACGCCAGAGCTGCCGACGGTCAACAACTGCTTTCGCTCTATGCCGCTCGTATTTCCACGCCGGGCTGGCCGATCCACGCTGGAGCAAAGCCGTGAGCTGTTCAACCGAC
Organism: Myxococcota bacterium; assembly: GCA_025453525.1. Taxonomy (GTDB): domain Bacteria; phylum Myxococcota_A; class Polyangia; order JAAYKL01; family JAAYKL01; genus JALOQD01. The sequence goes on along the minus strand of JALOQD010000010.1, from coordinate 4,155 downwards.
TCACCGAGCGGTACGCGCAGCCCTGGAACCGGTATGCCTTTCTTCTCCGCAGCGTCCTCGTCTCCTCCTTGCCGCTCGCGCTCGTCCGCTGGATCTTTCCGCGCTCGACCCGCGGGGTGCAGCACTACATCTCTTACGTCTTCCTCGACGGCAAGCTGCACGTCGATTCCGCTTTCTCAGGCGCGCTCAAAGTGACCGCCAACATCGAACCGGTTGGATACGCGCTCAGCAACTTCAACGTGGTGGAGTTCAACAAACAGGTCGCGCTCAACGTCACATGGGACACCGCCTCGCTCGGCGCGACCTTTGGCGATGACCTGCTCAGGGTACTGCGCGGGCTGTTCAGCTCGCGTGACCCAATAGGGAAGGAAGCGAAATGACAGTTCAAGAAATCATAGACGCGATGGTGCCGGTCTTCCGCGAGGTGCTCGACGCCGATGACATCGAGCTGACCGAGGCCACCACCGCAGAGGCGATCATCGAGTGGGATTCGCTCAACCATGTGCAGTTGCTCCACAGCATTGAGCAGCGCTTCGGTGTCGAAATCCCGCAGGCCGAGGCCGCGACCTTTAAAAACGTCGGCGACATGGCCCGCGCGATCTCGGTGAAGCTCGCGCCGCGATGAGTGCTCCCACGATTGTCGCGCAGATCGCGGTCACGAGCTCGAAGCGGCTGTGGAGCCTGCCGAACGAAGAGGCGTTTTGCACCGCGGAGTTGATGTCCGGTGCGGGCGCGGTGGCTCAGGCGATCCGCCAGCTACCAGGGTTTCGACCAGGCTGCCATATCGCGCTTAACCTGCCGACCAGCCGCGAATGGATCGAGGCACTGCTCGGCGCCTGGTTCGCGCAAGCGGTGCCGGCAGCGCTCAACCCCTATGCGCTGCCCGAAGAGCTCTCGTTCTGCATTGATGAGCTGCAAGCAGTGGGGATCATCGACCTGCACGGCACTGAAATATCGGCCGAGGTCGCGCCACAAATCGCCAGAATCTCCCTTTGCGGCTCGAGAAGCGTGCACCCCAGTCCTCTTCCAGGTGGAGCCCCTATCCCTCCCTTTGACCCAAGGGACTGCGAACAATTCCACGTCGACGCCACACTCGATGCCCTGGTCCTGTTCACCTCTGGCTCGTCCGGTCGGCCCAAGGGAGTGCGGCTGAGTCACCGCGGTTTGGTCGCTTCCGTCGCTGGCCTCACTGCCGGCATCGAGCCGCGCGACGAGGTCTTCCTACTGCAGGCGCCGATGCACCACGTCTTCGGCGTCGTGACGTGCCTGCTTGCGCTTTCCACCCAAAGCGGCGCTGTGCTGCTCCCCGCGTTTGCTGCGACCACGATGCTCGAGGCGATCGTGCGTTACAGAGCCACTATCAGCTTTGGTCCGCCCGAGCTGTTCCTCGGCCTTTCGAGCTGCCCGGGGCTAGCGCGCTACGACCTGCGCTCTTTCCGCCGCATCCTCGTCGGCGGCAGCCCATGCCGGCTGGCGCAGCTCCTCGAAATCGAGCGCGCGCTCGGGCTCGAGACCATTTTCCTCTCGTTTGGAATGACCGAAACGACCGGCGGCATCTCGCTGGCGCCACTGCGCGCGTCGGACGGGAGACCACGGGTTCATGCCGGGCGACCTGTCCCGACCATCGAGGTCGCGGTCCGCTGTGGCGACGTCCTTGCCGGGCCAGGTGAGGAAGGGGAGCTCTGCTTCCGCGGCGCGCACCTCTTGACCGGCTATCTCGGTCAGCCCGAGCACGGCGAGAACGACTGGCTCGCAAGCGGCGACTTGGGTCTCGTCGACGCAGACGGGCTGTTGCACGTAACGGACCGGATCAAGGACATCATCATCAAGGCCGGAGAGAACATCAGCATCGCCGAGGTCGAGCGCGTGTTGCTCGAGACCGGTCGGGTGCGCGAGGTGTGCGTGGTCGGCGTGCCCGACGAGCGGCTCGGCGAAAACGTTGCGGCAGCGGTCATTTCGACCGACAGCGCGCTGAACAAGCGCGAGTTGCAGCGGCTCTGCCAAGGCAAGCTGCTCAAGTCGCGCATCCCACAAAAAATCGTTTTCGTCGACGAGCTCCCGCGCCTGCCGACCGGCAAAGTTGCTCGCCGCGCCGTGCGCGCCCTCATCCTCGAAGACGGCAAGGGCAAGAGCGTGAGCCCGTAGGACGCGAATGCGCCTTTAACCGACGACGCCCAAAAACGAAACCAAGCCGTAGGCGATGGCCGTTACGATGATCCCGGCGATCAGCACGCCGAGTAGGTTCGCGAGCATGGCCTTGGCGAACTTCATTTCAATGAAGCTGGCCAACAGAGCACCGGTCCAGGCCCCGGTTCCCGGCAGAGGGACAGCGACAAAGATCGCGAGCCCCCAGAAGGTGAGGTTGGGGTATTTTTTGAGGTTCTTCTCGATTTTGCGATCGAGAAAACCGACGAATCCCGAGAAAGAGGGCACTGTTCGCATCCAATCGAGGATGTACCGAATGAACAACAAGATGAAGGGGACCGGCAGCATGTTCCCCGCGACTGCGATCCCATAGGCCTCGAGCATTGGGAGCTTTAGAGCGGCGGCGACTGGGATGGCGCCGCGCAATTCGATGATCGGCAGCATCGAAATGATGAACACGGCTGCTTCGGCGCCAAAGATGCCCCTGAAGAATTCGAAGACCGACTCGGCCATGCGATCACCTTGCCCATCTCGGTTTATGAGTCCGGGTTCATCCGCCGGCCAGGGACCCTGGCCCTGTGAATGACCGGCGCATCGGTAACATATGCCCTGCCAGATGCAAGCCGATTCTTCTCGAGCCGACAGCGCGTTATCGGTCTCGCCCCACAACGCAGCGAGGCAGGCCTTGGGGTCCCTGGCGCCCGTGCGTTCTCAAGTCCGCATCCCGCACCTTTTCCAGGAGGCGCAGACTCGTCTTTTCTGCTACCGTCGTTGCCCAAATGATGACTTGGAGAGACCTATACGGAACGCTCGGACGCCATTTGGGGCGTTTCGGCGACGCGTTGGGAGTCGACTGACACCGGGATGAAAGGCGCTGAGGGCGGGAAGGTTCTAGGATCTTTATCCTTCCTAAACTCTCCGCACAAAAAGAAGGAGAGAGGTTCATGCGAATTTGGTGTGTCCGAAACTGCTTTTATCTCAGTATTTCGTTGATGCTCGTGGGCTGCACAGAGGACGAAAGCCCGGGCGTTCTAAATGCCGGCAAGCTCGCGCTCGCGACCTTCAACACGGGCCTCGCAACTGGTTTTGTCGATTATGCGAGCGATCGAGCGCCGCTCATCGCATCGGCGCTGGCGACTCTGCAGGCCGACGTCGTGTGTCTGCAAGAAGTCTGGGCGGTCGAGCACATCGACGCAATCGTACAGGCAACGGCAGAGGCCTTCCCCTACAACTACTATGAGCTCACGGCAGAGGATCCCATCGACTCGGGCGACACCGACCTCGGCACCGACAGCGGCGCAGGCGCCGCGTGCAGCGAAGAAGAGACCGCAACCCTCGGCGGATGTGTCGAAACCCACTGCGGCGGGGTAGACCCAGAGAACCTCTCCGGCTGTGTGCTCGGGAACTGCGGGACCGAGTTCGGAAACCTCTCGACAGAGTGCTCGAGCTGCCTCATCGCCAACCTCGGCGGCACGATCGAGGAAATCCTCGACGCGTGCTCCGGCTCGGGTGGCGGCACCATGGCCTACGGCGGCCGCAACGGGTTGCTCCTGCTCTCCAAACGCCCCCTTACCGCGACGGAATTCCTGACCTTCAAGTCCTTCCTCAACCGCCGCGTGGTCCTGCACGCTCGCGTCGACGCGCTGGACGAAACCGTCGACGTCTTCTGTACACACCTGACCGCCAATCTCACCTCGCCGGCTTACGCCGGAGAGTACGCATCCTGGGAGGCCGAGCGGGCCGCGCAGATCGCCGAGATGCTCCCGTACATCGAAGAGAAAAGAATCCCGTCAGGCCGCGTCGCGCTCATGGGCGACATGAATTGCGGTCCTGCCACGGCCAACGTCAGCGCAGAATACGCCGAGAACTATCAACTGTTCCTCGGCGGCGGGCTCGTCGAGCCCTACATCGACGACGCGTCGCACCAGTGCACTTGGTGTCTCGACAATCCACTCGTCGGCGCGGACAGCGGCGGTGTCAACTCGGTCATCGACCATGTGCTCGTCAAAG
>JALOQD010000200.1 GCA_025453525.1 Myxococcota bacterium | reverse complement strand
TCCTGTCCTGGGAGCACCGTCGCTGGTTCCTGTCCTGGGAGCACCGTCGCTGGTTCCTGTCCTGGGAGCACCGTCGCTGGTTCCTGTCCTGGGAGCACCTTGGATTTCAGGCCTGAGACATCGGAGTCATTGATTCGTTGCTTGAGGCTCTCGAATCTGGTGTCCACACCGCTCGTGCTAGAAAAGAACAACCCGCCCAGCTTTTCGCGCAACACGAATCCCAGGCCCAACGCTCCGACCATTAAAGCGATCAAGAAAGCCGACCCAAGGTGGCTGTCGCGCCAACGCGCATCATCTTTCGGGTGGTGCGGCCTCGCATCGGTAGGAGCGAAAGGCACCTTATCGACAGGAGCGTGGGTTTTCAATGCTTGCGGTGGCTCATCTGGAGTGACTCCTAGGGAGACCGTGGCCATCCCGAGCAGGCCGCCGTCTGGCGTGGTCTCGAAGGCAATAGGAGCGAGCTTGCTCTCTGGAGCCGTGGCGAGAGCCTCTGCGAATTCCTTGGCCGATTGAAAGCGCTTTTCCGGCTGCTTCTCCAGGGCCTTGGCGACAACGAATTCAATCTCCCGAGAGAAGACCTTCCCGGAGCCTACCATGGTCAGGGTAGGAGGAGCGCTGTCCCTGTGCATCCGCATGACTTTGAAAGGATTTTCGTCGTAAAAAGGCTTGCTGCCAGCGAGCAACTCGAACAGAACGACGCCTGTTGTATAGAGGTCGCTACGAGCGTCTGCGGAGTTGCCGACAGTCTGCTCGGGCGACATGTAGTTCGGGGTGCCCATGGCCGTGTCGGTTCGAGAGAGGTTGTTCTCGGATACCGGATCCATCAGTTTGGCGAGCCCGAAATCGAAGATGCGGACATGGTCTCCCATCCCCGTGGCCTCGCTGATCATGATGTTGTCAGGCTTTATGTCGCGATGAATGATGCCCTGCTTGTGGGCATGGGCTAAAGCGGCGAGAAGCTGCTTAGCGATGTGCACAGCACGCCCGGTGGCCACCGGGCCGTCGTCGAGAACTTGGCGCAGCGTAGTTCCCGTCACAAAGTCCATGACGATGAACGGGGATTCATCCACACCGAAATCGATGACCGAGACACAGTTGGGATGCGACAGCTGACTCATGGCCTTGGCTTCCCGTTCGAACCGCGCCAGAAACTCGGGAGAAGCGCTGAGTGGTTCTTGCAGGAACTTGATGGCCACGGGGCGGCCGAGCTGAAGCCGTTCGCCCTTGAAAACCACACCCATCCCACCTTTGGCCAAACACTCGGTGATTCTGTAGCGATCGCCGATGATGCGTCCGATGAAAGAGTCTTGTGAGTCTTCCTTCATGACCGAATAACGATACTTCCTACTTGAGTCTCTTCATGAGACGGTATCCCAAAAGGGCGTTTTTTAGCCGCTTTGTCCACTTGCGATACCTTAGCATTTTTGCCTCAAGTTGAACGCTTCTCCGAGCCGAACCGCCGCATCCGCGTCGATTCGAGTCGCCACTTTGCAGTCGATGATAGCCTAAGCTCGGCGTCAAGCAGGAGTTTTCGCCCTGCTATGTTCGAGCATATTCTGCATTTTTCCGTTTCAATGAAAACGATCATCAAAAAACGTAGATCAGTGATGGATTCGAGCGCGAGGATGTGACGATCCCGATGCCGTTGCCTCCTCGCAGAGTTCCTGGTTTCCTTGGGGGGAAAAAGATCGCGCGCAGTGCGGTCGAGACCCCGCGTGTTATTGTGTTGAATTTTCCAGAAAATTCAGAGAAATGCCTGGCCTTCTGCGACCAATCCTGCTAGAGTGCCAAATCTTGGGCTCGGGGGTGGCGAACGAAAGCTGAGGTATGAAAATATGAAAAAATTGGACGAAACACTGGACCCATGTGAGATCTTTTTGCACCGTAAAGACGACTGCAAGAACTACGACCGCTGCCTCAACGATGCCGCTACCAAACGTTGGCGCTCGTTCTCGTGTCTGGAATGCACCAAGTTCGAACAAGACGTTCATCTTGTTCCTCGTTTGCGGACGGCGAGCTCCCTTGCATTCTGAGGAGGAATTCCGGAGTATCCAATCCTAATCTGCAGGAAGATTCTTGAGCTCCATGATCTGCGCTTCGGTGAGTTCTTTGTTATAAATCCTGATGTCGTCAATATTGCCGTCGACAAAGAAATTGGGAAACGACCATGAACGAGCCCCAATTCGAAACACGGCTGTGTCTACATTCCCAATTGGTTGCGAGCTTGCGATCATGTCAGCAACGACCAATCCGTTGACAAATCCTTTGAATCTTCCGCCGGTCTTCCAGGTGATTGCGAGGTGGGCCCACTCACCAGAAGGGACTGTTCCGGGTGCCATTCCGAATCGCTGTCCGGTGGAATCCCATATTTCAGAATAGAGCAGACCCGAGGAAACACCAAGTACCCAGCCGAAATACGACCCGCTTTCACTTTTGAGGGCCCGTCCCACGATTTTCTGGTCATTCGCCGAGTTTGCTAGATTTACCCACACCGAAACAGTTAATGCATCTTCTACCGCGAGAGGAGAGTTGAAATCGTCATTAAAGAAGAACGTTTGATTTGAAGCATTGAAAAAATAAGACGCGTTCGAATCACCGTTTCGGTTTATGTCCAGAGTTGGTTTGTTTGTGGACGAGTAAAGAGTGATGTGATGGGGGCCAAGATCCTCGGGACTACCGAAAAAAGAAAATAATGCTATATAGTCATCCAGTGTCGCGGTTGTATCTGTATCAATGTTTGTGTTTTCCAGAGAATCTGTGTCTGTAATATGGGTGTCGGTATTGACGTTGGCGCCGGTGTCTTTCTCAGTATTTATTTCAGTCCCTAAGTCGGTGCTGGTAGCGCTCGTGTCTCCACCGGTGTATTCGGACCCATTTCCGTCAGAATCTTTTTCTAATGGAAAATCCCAAATGCATCCGATGCTTGACAGAAAAGCTGCTGTCAAAACGAAAATCAAAATCAGTTTTTGTAAAGAGTATTTCGGCGCGTATCTCTGACTTCCGTTGGCGATACAATAAGATGATTTTGCCATCAGCAAAGACCTCCTGCCACCAACGAATTAGTTGCTAAGACCATTTTATTAGTTTCCACCTTGTTTTTTAAGGCGGCTATGTTGGGCAGTTCCTCGTCCAGGCACGGCCTGAAACTAGCGAATAACCTAATCATAGATATGTTCTTGTCGACGGTGGGAAACGAAGACCGCTGCTGTCACCATCCGAAGCGGGCTTGATCTGTGGGAATTTTTCACAAGAGCTCGAAAATAGAAAATGTCCTGAGACACGCTGCCTCAGTCGACGAGTGTGATGGGGGTTCCCCCCCCTTTTGTCACCGATGAGCACCTCGAAGAGCTGAGAGCCCGAAAGGAACTCAGAGCTTGTGAAAGAATCTCCGACCGAGCAGTTCGAGGCGAATTGCACTGACCCCTGTCCATCGAAAAGTTCTCTCTTCAGTTTGAAACTCGGGTCGATGCCGAGTTTTTCAAATTCACCCATCTCCCATGGCTGCTCGTGCTCGTCCGGTGCCCGTGCCCGAGCGAGGAGTGCGTGCGCTTGGCGTTGTAGACCTCGTCGATGAAACGCGGGATGGCGGCGAGCACGTGGTCGTAGGTTGAATAGATCGAGCAACCCGGCCTATGATTCGCCTACCCTATTGACTCTGGTACAGTGAGAATGCATTTTTTCACTAGATAATATTGAACGGAATCGAACCACAGTCATACTGACTGAGTAGAAGGTGCAATGCTGGCCTGGCTTATGGGCGCCCGCGCGGAGCGTTTCATCGGGGAGGGACCAGGGAGCTTGAAAATCGAAGTTGGAGGCTGTGTCCATGGCGATGCCTGACACGTCCGACCGGGTACAAGATGACGCGCCGGCCACGACGAAATCCGATCTCACGCGGATCGGACGCTACGACCTCATCTACGTGCTCGGACGCGGTGGCATGGCCACAGTGTATATGGGCCAAGTCAGCGGGCTCGCCGGGTTCGAGAAGCTGGTCACGGTCAAGGTGATCCACCAGCACCTCGCCCAGGAGCAGCAGTTCCAAGACATGTTCCTCGATGAAGCGCGACTGTCGGCCCGCATCCAGCACCCCAACGTGGCCGCGACCCAAGAGGTGGGCAAGGAAGACGGGCTGCTCTACATGGTGGGCGAGTTCGTCGAGGGCCAGAGTCTCAAGACCGTGATGAGCAAGGCGCGGCGCCGCTCCACTCGGCTCAGCCATCCCATGGCCGCTTACGTCGCGGCCTGCGTGTGCGACGGCCTGCACGCAGCCCACGAGCTCACCGACGAGGAAGGCCGACCGTTGGGTCTCGTGCACCGCGACATCTCCCCGCCCAACGTCATGATTTCGTATCAGGGTTTCGTAAAGCTCATCGACTTTGGGGTGGCCCAGGCCAGAGGCCGCTTGTCCCACACCGAGGCCGGCGCCATCAAGGGCAAGATGGGCTACCTCGCGCCCGAGCAGCTTCAGTGCAAGAGGCTGGATCGCCGCTGCGACATTTTCGCCCTCGGCGTCATGCTCTACGAGCTGACGAGCGGCCACCATCCGTTCCCCGGAGAGACCGGCCTCGAGCGGCTCAACCGCATCGCCCATGGCGACTACCGACCGCCGCGCAGCGTCGAGCCATCCATCGATCCCAAGCTCGAGCGCATTGTCGTCAAAGCGCTGGCCAACCGCCGCGAAGACCGCTTCGACAGCGCCGCCGAGATGGGCGCGGCCCTGCGTCAGTATATCGGCGGCACCGGCATCCCCATGGGCACCGAGCAGCTGCTCGAGGTCATGGGCTGCCTGTTCCCCGACGAGATCGCCAAGCACCGGGCCACGGTCAAGACCTTCCGAGAGCAGAACCAGTTCATCGACGTATCTGGTCTCGAGCCCATCGACGACAAGATCGTGGCCTCCTACAAGGGCCCAGGCGTATCCCGCCGCAGCCTCCGACGCTTCGGCGCCGTGGCGAGCCTGGCGCTGGCTATATCCGCTGGGTTCATTGGCTTTTCCGAATGGAGCCGCGCCAACGCGCCCGTCGAGCGCTTCGTGCAAGCGACCGAGAACCTGCGCGTGACGGCGCCGCCCTTGCCCGTGCTCCGGCTCATCCCGACGAAGCTGCTGCCCAAGAAGGCCCCCACCGCCCCGGTCGAGCGCGCTCCGACCAAGGCGTCCGTTGCCACCGGTAAGGGACAGCCCCGCACCGCAAAACCAAGGCCGAAGCCCTTCGCAGCCGCGGGTGCGCGGGCCAAGCCAGCGGCCAACACCACGAGCACCGGGGATAAAAAAACTTCTCTCAAAGGGAGCCCTTACGAATGAGCACGCACCCAAGATGGATGGCGATCCTCCTCTTCCTCGCGCTTTTCGTAGGCATGGGCCCGGTCCAAGCGGACGAGGCGGCCAAGCGCAAGGCCAAGGTTCACTTCAAGCAGGGCACCGCGCTGTTCGAGAAAGGCGAATTCAAAGCGGCTGCCTTGGAGTTCGCCGCTGCCTACGAGCTGTCGCCGCACCCCCAGGTGCTCTACAACCTCGCCAGCAGCTACTATGAGGGGAAGGAGCCGGACAAGGCCATCGTCACTTACCGCCGCTACCTCGCCGAAACAGACGTCGACCCAGCCGAGCTCGTCACGCTCCGCCAACGCATATCGCAGCTCGAGGCCACGGTTTCCGAGGTGCGGGTGGGCTGCGCCGTAGCCGATTGTGTCATCAGCGTGAATGGCGAGGAGCGAGGCAAGGCGCCAGTGACCGTGGTCCTTCTGCCTGGGTTGCATGCGGTGGAGGCCATGGTAAACGGACGCGTGGCCGAGGTCGCCCAAGTGGAGCTGCGGGCCGGAGAGGACAAATCGCTGACCATGGCCCTCGGAGGCGTGGCCCCCAAGGTCGAGGCCCAGCCAGAGCCGGTCCCCTCGTCTGAACCCGAGTCCGATCTGGAGTCGGCCAAGAAGAAGACCCTGCGCTGGCCGTTCTGGGTGGCGAGCGGCTTGGCCGTGGCCGCTGGTGCCGCGACCGTGGTGTTCGCCGTCAAGACCAACAAGGAAGAGCAGGAGTTCCAAGACACGGGCAGCACGGACACGGGGCTGCACGACAAAGGTGTGCGCGACAAACTCATCACCAACATTCTCATCGGCGTCACGGGCGCCGCGGCAGCCACGGCGATCGGCTTCATGCTCTACGATTTGCTTGGCGACGAGCGACCGAAGACCCCCAAGGACTCGGCGCGGGTCCGGGTTGCTCCTGGCCCAGGCCTCGGCATTGCCGCGGCCGTGGAGTTTTAGTCATGACACGCAAAGGTGCTGCGAGACTCATTGTGGCGGCGATGGCGTTCTGGGGGGCGGCAGGGTGCTTGGCCGACTTCACCTACAGCAGCGACACGGGCGAGTCCTCCGACGATGTGAAAGCGACCGAATCCGAGACGGACATTGGCTCAACGGACTCCTCGGAACCAGGAAGCGACACGGACACGGGCGCCGTGAGCTGCGCTGGCGTCGTGTGCGACTCTCCACCCCCGAGCTCCTGCATCGACGCGGACCATATCCGGCAATACGACTCAAGCGGCACATGCACGGATGGCGAGTGCGTATACCCCTCCGACTCGTTGCTGTGCGAGCACGGCTGCGAAGCCGGGGTGTGTAACGAAAAGGAGTGCGACGAAGGGCCGTGCTGCAGTAGCGGCGAGCTCCGCGGTCCAGAGGTGCGCTGCAACGAAGAGCCCTACGTCCGCGAGTTCGGGTGCGCGACCGACACATGTGGCGGAGATGCTCGGCAGAGGCTGATCTACCAGCACTGCAGCGGGCTTTCGTCCGAGTGTGGCGTCGAGAACCTCGTGCCATCGATGTGGACCACAGTGGAAGCCTGCGACCCGAACAGCCTGTGCCACTGGGACATGGGCGACGCTTGGTGCGAGGTCTGCCCGTTCGGGTGCAAGGTCAAGGTCGCCGAGTGCGCCGCCAACCCCTGCGAGGGCGTCACATGCCTGACCCCCGAGAACGACTATTGCTTCAACGTCAATCAACTGCGCGACTATGGGTCGTTTGGCGTGTGTACAGGGGGCGTCTGCAACTACAGCTACAAAGACATTTTCTGCACGACCGGCTGCGACACACTGACCGGAGACGATCGCTGCCGAGGCAATCCCTGCCAGGACGTCGAATGCCTCCTTGTGCCAGGAGACCAGTGTGTCGACGAAAACAACGCGCGCATCTATGCCGGTACAGGAGAGTGCTCGAACGGCGAGTGCGAGTATCCGTACACCGAGATCTTCTGCACCTACGGCTGCAACGAGCTCACCGGCCGGTGTCGGCAGCCCGAGTGCGATGGGGGACCGTGCTGCGAATCCGGGTTTTTCCGGCCCTCGACCTACGTGTGCGAGACCACCACAGCGCACCGCTGTGGCGGAGACAGCTGCGGCGATGATCCCGAGTCCCGGCTGGTCGAGCGGCGTTGCAGCGGCACCAGCGCGACCTGCTCCGGAGCGACCTCTCCTGGAACGTGGTCACCGAGCAGCTCGTGCAGCGTGACCCAGATGTGCCAGAGCGACGGGGGTGGCGCCTGGTGCCAGAGCTGCAAGTTCGGGTGTGGCGGGTCGGGCTGCTATTCAGAGTGCGCGCCTGCCGATCCGTGCTGCGATGCGGCGGGACTCCTGCGCGACACCTCGTTCGTGTGCGCCAGCCGCAAGGAGTACCGCTGCGACAGCGGCGAATGCGGCGCACTGTCCCAGAAGAGGACGGTGGACACCCTTTGCGACGGCTCCAACGCGACTTGCAGCGGCAGGGACTTGACCGGAAGCTGGACAACCATCAATGACTGCTCCTTCCAGGAGGTCTGCGAGGCGACGAGCGGCGGGGCGGGTTGCGTTCCCTGCGCCTACGGCTGCAGCGCGGGCGCCTGCAATTCGACCCAGTGCTCGTCCGGCCCTTGCTGCAAAGATGGCCTCTATAAGACCGCGGGCATCGTGTGCGACTCCCAGGTCGAGTACTCTTGCACGAGCGCATCCTGCGGCGCTGACGGCGTGGAGCGCACCGTGACCCGAGCCTGCACCGGGAATTCTGCCACCTGCGACGGCTCGCCCTCCTACAGCGCTCCTTCGACCATCGCGTCCTGTGGCAGCAGCGACGTATGCGCTGCCGACGGGCTGGACGCCACATGCACCGGGTGTCCGCTCGGCTGCGAGGCAGGGGCCTGCGACACCGTGTGCAGCAAAGGCGCGAATGTCGCGCTCACCGCCACTGCGTCCAACTCGGCAGGTGGTACTGGCACGTGGGGCCCCCTGAACTTGAACGATGGCCGCAAGGCCACCGACAGCTGCAACTTTGCCTGGGTCACGGCTGCAAACGTCAACTCCAACGCCTGGTTCCGGCTGGTGTGGTCCACGCCCCAGACCTTGTACGGCCTGTGGGTCGACATCAACAAGCTCAACGATACGACCTGCTGGGATGGCGGGACTCTGGAAGGGGCGACGATTCAGTGGTGGGACGGCGCCATCTGGGTGACGGACGGCACTGTGTCCGGCAAGACCGACGACTTCAGCTACCAGTTCACCGCGCCCATCACCACGACACAGGTCCGCCTGTATCGCGTTTATGCTTCGGTGGCCTCGACTGGGCAGAAAAGCAACCCACAAGTATACGAGCTCGAGGCGTACAAGTGTAATTAGAGAAGAAGCCGCGACTACGCCTGCGGTAGATCCACCGTCGATACGTCGAGGAGAAGCAACGCAGCAAACGCCCGCATTCGGCCGAAATGCGACCGAGGAGATTTTTTCACAAGCTCTCAGCTCTCCCGGCGCAGGACCATGGCGGTTGTGACTCCCCCACCACCGCAAATGGCGGCAAGGCCGAGGTTCGCATTGCGGCGCTGTAGGGCGTGGATGAGTGTGACCACGATTCTCGCGCCCGAGACGCCGGTGGGGTGGCCCAGGGCAATGGCGCCCCCGTGGACGTTGAGTCTGCCGGGATCGAGGCGCAGCGCTCGAGCGTTGGCGATGACTTGGACAGCGAAGGCCTCGTTGATCTCTACCAAATCAATATCGGCCAAACGCAGGTCGGCGCGCTGCAGAGCCATGGGAATGGACAGCTCTGGACCTCGGCTCATTTCCTGCCCGCTCACAGCGGTTTGAGCAAACGAGACGAGGCTGGCAAGCGGCGTAAGGCCGAGCTCTTTGGCCCGACTGGCAGAGGTCATGACGAGGGCCGCGGCGCCGTCGGCCATGGCGCACGCGTTGCCGGCGGTGATGGTGCCGTCCTTTCGAAACGCGGGTGGTAGTGCGGCGAGCTTTTCCCCATTCGTATCGGGCCTAGGCACCTCGTCGCGAAGCAGTGGTTTGTCTGCCTTCGGAAGGACTTCGGCCGAAAAGGCGCCACTTTCCCATGCTGCCACGGTGCGCCTGTGGCTTTCGAGGGCATAGGAGTCTTGCTCCAGGCGACTGATGCCCGTGCTGCGCGCCAAGTGTTCGGCCGTCTCGCCCATGGACAGACCGGTGTACGGATCGGTGGCGTCCTTCCAGCCATCCTCGATGGCCAGATCTCCGAGCTTGGGAGTGTCGAAGCGCAGGCCCCGCACAAGGTGTGGGATGGTGGACATTGAGTCCATGCCGCAGGCGAGCACCACATCGCTGCAGGAAGAAGATATTGCCTGAGCGGCCAGGGCGATGGCCTTCATGCCCGAGGGGCAGGCCATATTGAGCGTCTCGGCTGGGACAAAGGACGGCAGCCCTGCGAGCAGCGCCGCGGTGCGCACAGGATTCAGCCCATTGCCCGCTTGGCGACAAGAGCCGCCGATGACCTCGCCAATCGCCTCTGGTAAAACGCCGGCCTTCGCGATCGCGCCGCGAATCGCCATGGCCCCGAGCTCGAAGGAGCGATAGCGGCGCAAGGCTCCTCCAAATCGACCCAGCGGAGTGCGAACGGCGCTGCAGATGACGATGTCGTGTAAGGGCCTCATGGCTTTCCCTGTACACTAAAACCTCGCCAGGGCGCTACCGTTGTCGGTTCATGGAGAAGAATCGGTAGGGGTCTGTTTCAGCTTGGCGAGCCGTCTCTTGGCGAGGGACGGGCGAGTCGGAGGGACGGTGTCGGGGAGGGACGGTGTCAGGCACTTCCAATTGCTGATTTCCCATGCTAGACCATCGCCAAGGGACGGTGTCAGGCACTTCCAATTGCTGATTTCCCATGCTAGACCATCGCCACGCCAAGACCCAAAAGAGAAGACTTTCCTGGAGGGACGGTGTCAGGCACTTCCAATTGCTGATTTCCCATGCTAGACCATCGCCACGCCAAGACCCAAAAGAGAAGACTTTCCTGG
>JALOQD010000199.1 GCA_025453525.1 Myxococcota bacterium | reverse complement strand
AATATCATCTACCTCCCCCAAGGCACGACGCCCGAGACCTCCGCCGCTGTGGTCGCGTACGCCAAAGCAAACCGGGTTCCGGTCTTCACCGACGATCCGACCTTGGCGGGCAACGGCGCGGCCGTCTGCCTCGTGGCCGAAGGCGGCGCTCCCAAGATGGTCATCCACCTGCCCATATCCCAAGCTCAGGGAATGGCGCTCTCGGCCGACGTGCTCAAGCTCGCCAAGGTCATCCGATAGGGACTTCGAGCCCGCTTTTTTTTTCGCGTGGGCCCATCCTGGCCGCTAGCGCAGGGCCTTTTCTAGCGTCAATCGATTTTGTAGTGCGACACGAGCCCGCTCAGCTCGTTGGCAGTGGCCAGGACGTCGCGGCTGGTGCGCTCCACCGTGGTCATGGCAGAGACGGTGTCCTGGGAAGCGGTCTGAATGCTCGCCAGGGCGTCCACCACCTGGTCGATGCCCGTGAGCTGCTGAACGCTGGTGGCGGCGATGAGCTCCGCGGCCTGGGCAGTATCGCGGATGGCCTTGGCCAGGCTGTCGATGACCTCGCCCGTGGCCTCGATGATGCGAACGCTTTGCTCAGCGCCCTTGCGACCGGCCAAGGTGCTGGAGACCGTATCGAGGATGCTGCGGTGCATGATGTCCAAAGTGCCGCGGACCCTCACCGTGGCGTCCTTGGACTGAGACGCCAAGGTCCGCACCTCGCGGGCGACCACCATGAAGCCCTGGCCGTGCTGGCCTGCCTCGGCCGCTTCGATGGAGGCGTTGATTGCGAGCACGTTGGACTGCTCGGCAATGCCGTTGACCGTGTAGATGATGTTCTCGACCTCGCCGAGCTGGGAAGAGACCTTTTCGATGCGGATCGCCGCGTCCTCCACCTGATTGCGCAACGACCGGATGCGTTCCGCGGTCTGTCGAACAGACTGGAGCCCATCGTCGGAAATGGTCACTGTCTGGGAAGCCGTGCGCACGATGTTCTGAGCACTTGACGAGGCATGGAAGGACATCTGGCGGATCTCCGTGACCGTGGCGGAATTCTCGGCGAGCGCCGCGGCCTGCTCAGACGCCGAAGCACTCAGTCGATTCATGCTCGTGGCGAGCTCTCCCGACGACTCATTGAGAATGCGCGCAGCCCGACGGATCGCGCTCACGCTCCCTCGCAGGGAAAGCCTGGCCTGCTCGTAGGCGTCGAGGATCACGGCGAATTCTTTGATATCGCTGTATTCTTTGAGCTCTTCGGCCCAGGGTCGAAGATCGCCCTTGCCCACTCGCACCACGGCGCCAGCCAGCCTCTCGATGGGGCCGAACACGGCGCGTCGCAACATGATCCAAACCAAGGCAGTCAGAAACAGGATGAGCAGGGCCGCGATGGACGCAATCAACATGTGTCCAGAGCTTATGATCTTGCTCAATCGCACCGTGGAGAAACCGATCTGCACCACGCCCACTTTCGAAGGCCTGCCACTTTCGCCAGCGACGAACACGGGCTGAGCGATGTTCAGGGTACTCGGCGTCGAGAAGAAGGTTGTCTCGCCAGCTCGGAAATGCTTGGGCACGCCGCTCTGCTGCTCGGCCCGCAATCCGGCGAACACGGTTTCATCCTTGCCTACACCCTTGAGCACCATGAGATACGTGAGATCCGCGTCCTTGAGCAGGCCCTCGAGAGAGTTTTTGGCAGAGTCGGGGTCGTTGAAATCGATGGCCGGTCCGACGTTCGCGGCCACGAGGTCGGCGATGGCCTGGGCCTTGAGCTTGAGCCCATCTTCGATCTGCCCGGAGAGCATCATGGAAAAAAAGATCATGACGGCAGCCACCGGGATCAGGACACCCAGGGCGGTGACGACGAGAATTCGTCGCTGCACCGATCGCCCCGCGCGCCGCGCAGAGTGCCCCACGGCCGCGACCGCCGCGGGGACCTTTTCTTGTTTAGACCAACGTCGCATCATTGCCTATCGTACTCCAATCACACGACCATTCGTCAAATTCGTGTACGACTGAGTGTATAGCACCCAAACCGAGAGAGGCTAGCTTTAGGCAGGGCGGAGAGCGCTCAGGCGAGCGGCCAACTCGTCCATGCTCTGAGGCCGATGCAAAGGATCTTTGGCGAGGCAGAGCATGACCAACCGCTCCAAGGGGCCAGAGATGGCCTGAGCTGAGCGCAAGCGCGTCACGAGAGGGGGAGGCGGCGTGCTGATGTGCTGCCGCAGCAGAGTGTCAGGGTCGTCTCCGGCAAACGGGAGCTCGCCGGTGAGCATTTCGTACATCAAAACACCCAGGGCGTAGATGTCGGCGCGCCAGTCGACGACCTCGCCTCGAGCCTGCTCTGGCGCGATATACTGGGGAGTGCCCATCACATGCCTCGTCGTGGTGATGCGAGGCGCGTCGAGGATCCGAGCAATGCCGAAATCAACGATTTTGACTAGGGATCCCGATGGCTTGCGCGGCAGTAGAACGTTCTCGGGTTTGAGGTCCCGATGGACGACACCGTTGTCGTGAGCCGCGGCCAAGGCCTCGGCCATGTCGACGAACAGGTCGATAGCGCGATCGACGAGCAGAGGACCCTTTTCAATGGCCACGCGCAGAGACTCGCCGTCGACGTACTCCATCACCAGGCACATTCGCCCCCCGTCGACCTCTCCGACATCCACGACTTGGACGATTCCGGGGTGCTCGACCATCTGCGTGGCCAAGGACTCGTTGAGGAAGCGCTCCCGCACTCGACTGTCCAGCACCAGGTCGCCGCGCAGTACTTTGACCGCGAACAAAGCGCCACCGCGCGCGTCACGAGCCAAATAGACGCTGGCCATTCCGCCACGGGCTATCCTGGAAATGATGCGGTAACGGCCGCGCACCAACCGCCCTTGAAGAGGATCTGGTCGCACTTTCACCACCGCCGGGGCATGGACCACGGGTTCTGTGGAAACCCCGCGGCCTGGGGTGGGAGTGTCAGGAGCCAAGAGCACCTCCATTGGCGGTCACCGGTCTTTTAGCGCGTACGATAAACCATAAGATCGCATTCCCAGCGCCGTCAACCGCATTCCTTGAAGAAGGTCGCGGTCCACCCTCATCTTTCGTTTCTTGACCCAGCAGTCTGTGTCAGCCTAACCTCACACCATGCTGCGCCACGCGTTCACTGCTATCGCCGCCATCATCGCGATCACCGTCCTGCTCGGACTCCCTGGGTGCATGGATCCGCTGCAGGATTATCGAGAATGCGTCAACCTTGAGACAGCCCGATGCGACCTGCGCGAAGGCTGTGTCGGCAACGCCTCGTTCGACAAGGAGTTCCCCGACTTTGACCGCGACACATGCGTCGCCTACGCCAAGGAGCACTGCCGCACTCGCAAGATCGGCGCAAGCGACTTTACCCAAGCACAGGTCAAGGCGTGCATCGAGGCCATCGCGAAGACGCCCTGCGACAGCCTCGCGATGAATGTGGCTGAGACTCGAGACCTCGAGGAATGCGCGTTCCTGATCACTCAAAACCCTGATTCGACCGACACGCAATCCGACAACCCGACCGAGACGGCGAGCGACACGGAAACCACCACCTCGTCGCAGACGGAAAGTAGCGACACAGGGCAAGACGACACCGCGAGTTGACACCACCTTTCCCCCTGCCCTACTTTGCTCGCCCATGAACGAGCCCCAAACCCAACGCGCGTTCGACAAATCGACCGTCCGGACAGCCGGCCGCGGTGCCATGGCCATTGCCACGGCCAAAGTGTGGTTCCTCATCACTGGCTGGGTGGCGATGATCGCCCTACCCCGCATCTTCAAGTGGGCGACTGGGAGTGCCGAAGCGGGCCAGGCCTTGTTTGGCGACTACAAGCTCGTCTTCATGGGGGTCTCGTTCATCAACAACGCCATCGTGACTGGCACGATTCAAGCCGTATCCAAGTTTACGAGCGAGGCCGAGTCCCGGGCCAGAGCCGTCCGCTCCACAGCCCTGCGGGTTCAAGCCGTCATCGGAATCGGACTCGCTGTTCTCTACGCCTTGGCCGCACCCTGGCTCGCCGGATGGTTGGGCTCCCCGTCCCTCACCGTGCTCATGCGGCTGTCAGCCGGCGTCATCGCGGCCTACTCGTTCTACGCTGTCTATATCGGCTCGTTCAACGGACAGCAGCAATTCGGTCGGCAGGCAGGATTCGACATCGCCTACTCGACTCTGCGCACCACTCTCATTTTGGCGCTCGCCGCCGCAGGTCTCGAAGTGGCGGGCGCAGTGCTCGGCTTCCTCATCGCCGCCGTGCTCATCGCGGCGCTCGCAGCCGTGTCCTCTCGAGGCTTGCCCCCAAGCGCGCAGCCGCTTTCTGCCCGCAAGTACGTTGGTTTTGCCGCAGCGCTGTTTCTGTATACCCTGCTTTTGAACCTCGTCATGAGCCTCGATCTCTTCCTGCTCAAAGGGCAGGCCGCCCAGATCATGACCCCGCAGGCGAGCAGTGTCGTGGCCGGTCTATACGGCGCAGCCCAGAACCTCGCCTTCATCCCCTATCAGGCCGTCCTTGCCATCGCCTTTGTGGCGTTCCCCATGATCTCCAGAGTGACGTTCGACAACGACTCGGCAAAGGCCAAGGCCTATGTGCACAAGACCATGCGCCTGTGCGCCATCCTGAGCATGGGGCTCGCGACCGTGTTTATCGCCCTGCCACATCAGTCGCTCTCCATCATCTACCCGGCCGAATACACGAAGGCCGCTCCGACCCTGGCGGTCTTGTCCGTGGGTCTCATGTGCTTTGCACTGCTCTCGGTTGCCAACGCGCTGCTCAACGGCGCGGGCAATGAGCGCCGCACCTTGGCGGTCATCCTGGCCACCCTCGCCGCAGTGGTCGGCGCGGTGCAGGTTCTCTTGTCCACGACAAAGGACGGCACCGACTTGCCGCTTCGCGCCGCCATAGGCACAGCCACCGGCATGGGTGTTGGTCTCATCATTAGCCTCTTCGCCATCCGACGACGATTCGGCGCCGCGATCGCACCTTGGACCGCGGTGCGGGTGCTCATGGCCGGCGCCGCGGCTGTTGGTCTGGGACAGCTGATGCCAATGGGGGGCAAGCTCCTGAGCTTGGCCGAGTGCGGGGCGATAGTTGTCTCATACTTCGCCGTACTCATCGCAAGCCGGGAGATCGGCAGGGACGACTACGAGCAACTGAAGGTGGTGTTCAAATGACGGCGAGAACGAGCGAGGAACCAACAGGACGAGCCTTTCAGAAATCCTCATCCTCTTGATCCAAGTCCTCTTCTTCTTCGTCACCCTCTTCATCATCTTCGTCAAAACCCTCGTCCTCCTCCTCATCGTACTCATCTTCGCCATATTCGCCGTCGTCCTCGAAGTCTTCTTCGACGGTCTCGGTCTCTGCTATGGCGTCGTCCTCCTCGAAATGGATCTCGACCGAATGCTCGACAAAGTAGCTCTCGATGGTCTCGAGGAGCTCGTCGACATCCTCGCCTCCCCACTCTGAAACAATCTCTTCGATCGCTTCTCCTACGTCCCCTGAATCGAGGACTTCCTCTATTCTCTCTATCTGCTCCTCGGTGAAAACATCGCGGACATCATCATACAATCCGTCGTAGTCACCTCCCTCTATGGCTTCGGCTACTGCTGACTTGAGGACATGAGTGCGACGAGGCTCGATCACTATCTCCAGCACGGGATTCTTCCTCCAGATAAAAGGCGTTTGGGCCGAAAAACAGGTCAATTATAGGTCCCGCCCCTACCCTGTCAATTTCGAAGTTCCTCTGCTCGCAAAGCAGCGAAGATTCCTTCGTCCCGGTTGCCCTGGTCGAGCCCCGGCGATACACTCGCGCCGGAAAGAAGAAAAGGGACCAAACTCGCACATGTGCAGCATCCTTCGAGTGCCCGTCATCCTCGTGTTCGCAGTGCTTCTGCTCGCGCGACCCGCGATCGCCGAGGCCGGCAGGCTCGACAGATCCTGGCGGCAATCGCTGTTCTTCGGGGTCGGCATAGGCGCCGGCTTCGAGGTGAACCCCTTGGCCCGCCAGGCAAGGGATGCCTTTGAACGTCGCATCGAGTCCTACTCCGCTGCCGCATTCTTGTTCGGGGTGCACGCGGGCTACAGACTGAACGAGGTGTTGGGGCTCGAGCTCGGTTGGCACGAGCAGCAGCACGACGCTTTCCGGGAGTGGGGAGGGTACGCCGGCTACCACCTGTTGCACCTCGGCCTCAGGGTGGCTTGGCCTCTGCCGACAAGACAAACCTTGCTCCTCAAAATCGGAGCTTGCGGCGGCGGCTTCGAGTACGGCGCTGCTTCCTTCAACGGCACGGAAGACAACGCGACGTTCGCCGTCGGACCTCTGTTCGCCCTCGCGGCCGAGCATGAGCTCGGGCTGGGCATCGTGGCATTCATCGATGTCAGTTGGGTCATCCTGCGGCGCTTCGGAATGAGCGGCCCGCTCGAGCTCACCATCCGCGAAACCGGCAATACGGCAAGCGGCCTCGAAGACAACGCTCCGACGGACATCAAGGATTTCACCCGAGACGTCACGGCGCAGATCGTCTGGCTGCGCGCCGGAATTCAATTCGAGTGGACACTTCATTAGGCCGGCCAGAGATTGCGCGTAGAAGCGATCTCGAGGGTCACTGTTGCCTGGGACAAAATCTGCTATGCTTTGTAGTGCTTTGACCTGGAACCAAAAGCGTTGGGCGCCCGCGAGGGAACAAATTGCGGCGTCCCACCTCAATGCGCGGCGAGGTTGGTAGGACGGCCCATGAACGAGGCGGAAAACAGCGCGAACCAAACTCAAGAAGGCAGCGCCGCAGCACCCATTTGCGTGCGCGTGTTCGGAAGAACCGACGTCGGCCTCGTTCGCGAACACAACGAAGACAACTTCCTCGTCGCCGACCTATCCACCCACAATCGAAGCATCAAGCCAGAGGTCAGAGAGCACAACATTGGAACGCGCGGCACGCTGTTCGTCGTCTGCGACGGCATGGGCGGAGCTGCTGCCGGCGAGGTTGCAAGCCAGCTCGGCGTCGACACGATCTACGAAGTCATGCAAGCCGCCGAGCCACAAGCTTCGGACGAGCATTTGGCGCGACTCCTCGTCTCTTCGGTCATCGAGGCGGGGGTTCGCATCTACACCGCCGCACGACTCAATCGACGACAACGCGGGATGGGCACAACGGTGACGGCCGCTGTGCTCAACGGCCCGCGGCTCGTCATGGGTCAGGTAGGGGATTCTCGCGCCTATATCGTCCGAAATGGACACATCTCCCAGGTCACCAAGGATCAATCCCTGGTGCAACAGCTCATCGACGCCAAGCAGATCACCGAAGAAGAGGCGCGAAACTTCGATCGAAGCAACATCATCCTCCAGGCGCTCGGAACCATGGAGGACGTCCATGTGGACATCACTTCGGTCATTCTGCGCCGAGGCGACGCCCTCGTCATGTGCAGCGACGGCCTGAGCGGCATTGTCCCGCCCGATCAAATCCTCAAGACCCTGACCGAAAACGACGACCCCATGGAGGTTTGCCGCATCCTCATCGAAATGGCGTGCGCCGGCGGTGGCCACGACAACATCACGGTCATCGTGTCTCGGTTCGACGGACAAGGCCTCCTGCTCCCTGGCAAGGCCGACGTGCCGACCTATAACAAGTTCAGCTATGCGGGCGACACAGCCCAGCCAGCCGAGTCGATATCGGTGGACAAGCAAGAAGAGCCTTCCATTCGGTCCATCGGCGAGACCGTGGAGATAGAACCTCCCAACCAGCCCGCGCCGACGACTCCGCGAACGAGCGTCCCTCCCACATCCAAGGCTTCGGCAAAGTCGCAGAACCTGCGCGTGCTCATCATCGGCGCCGTGGCTGGGCTCCTCTTCGGCTCCGGGTACATTGGTTACTCGTTCTACAGCAAGAACCAGCTGACCAAACTCAATACAATCATTCGATATGAGTCCGCCGCAACGGCTCAGGAGAGCGACGAAGGCGTCGGTCCCAATTCCGCATCGGCTGGCGCGACCAGCACGAATGCCATGACGCCAAAGCCGGACGCGACCGATGCTGCGCCTGCCAAGCCAGAACCCTCCGGTTCAGCCTCGACGGGAGCACCACTCGAAGAGCTGCCTGGCCTCGCGCCGACACCCGAAGACGCGCTCGTATCGCCGCAGGCAACCCCAGGAAAGGCCAAACCGCGTGGACCTGTTGCAGCCGGACCTCGCGCGCCTGTCAAAAACGGCGTTGGTGCAAAAAAAAGCGGACAAAGCACTGACAAGCGCGTCAAGCTGCCGGACAATCCCTTCTAGGGGCGCGCCCTCTTGGCGCAGGAAGACGGGAGTCACTCGTGTCTGAGCAAATACTTTGCACCAACTGCAACGCTCCCAACCCGCGGGACACCGTGTTCTGCGGGAAGTGCGGCGCTCGCCTCGCAGCAGCCGACACCCTTGGCGTTGCGGTCGATCCCCTGCTCGGCAAAATGGTGGGGGATAGATTCCTCGTTCACACCAAGCTCGGAGAGGGCGGGATGGGCGTGGTCTACCGCTCCGAACAGACTTCGATCAGTCGCACCGTGGCTCTGAAGGTGCTGCACCCGCATCTATCCCAGGACAGCGGTCTGCACGCGCGGTTCCAAAACGAAGCGGCAGCGGCGAGCCGCCTCACACATACCAACACCATCACCATCTACGATTTTGGTCGTACGTCCGACGGCTCTCTCTACATCGCGATGGAGTTCATCAAAGGCCGCAGCCTCGACGAAGAAATCGTCAAGGGCGGGCCAATGGCATGGGAGCGCGTCGTGCATATCGGCACGCAGATCTGCGGCTCTCTGCAGGACGCCCACAACAACAACATCATCCATCGCGATCTCAAACCCGAGAACATCATGCTGTGCGATCGCAGCGGAGACACGGACTTTGTCAAAGTGCTCGACTTTGGCATCGCCAAAATCCTCGGCGACGACAGCGACGGCGACCAGCGCAAAAATCTCACCAAGACCGGCATGGTGTTCGGCACGCCGCAATACATGTCGCCCGAGCAGATCCGCGGAGAACAGGTGGATCGCCGCACGGACATCTACTCGGTGGGATGCATTCTCTACGAAGCCCTCGCTGGCGTATTGCCGTTCACGTCCGAGACTCCCATGGGCGTGCTCACAAAGCACCTGATGGATCCGCCGCCACCGTTCTCGAACCACTCGCTGCCCGCGTCCGTGCCGCCAGCCATCGAAACGGTCGTGATGTCGGCTCTGGCCAAGAACGCGGCCGACCGCCCCCAGAGCATGCGGGAGCTCGGCCAAGCGTTGAGCAAAGCGGGCATGGCCAGCGGCAAAACCGACCTGGCATTGATGCAGACCTCGCTTATGGCGCCACAACCCGGTCCGCCCCTCGCGACCACCGCGCTCGTCACTCCACAAGCGCCATCGAACGCGCAAGCCGAAGCACCCGTGCCTCCTGCCCGCTCCATGGGCGTGGCGCAGGCCCCAAGGTCCAGCGGACCGCCCTCGGCGCTCATCGCGATCATCGCGGGAGTTGCGCTCTTGCTCTTGGCTGGCATAGGTTTCGGTTGGTACTTTCTCCTGGGCCCTGGCGCATCGAGCAGCAGCGACACCCAAGCCTTGACCGCACCTCAGGTGACGCCGCCCATCGGGCCTCCGAGTGTCGGCCCAGTGCAGCCCAGCGGCTACCAACCGCCAGTGGCGCCAGCGAACCCCAGTGGCACGAACGCCGCTTGGCTCCCATCCGTGCCCGTGGATTCGGATAAACCAGAGCCCACAAAGCACACCGGCACCGGCGTAACCAAGCCCAAAAAAGCGGGTCTAGACGCGAGCTGCAACTACAGCGGCAGCGCAGACCGGGTGTCTGGAGCCATGATCGCCAACATCAAACGCGTCGAAGACAAGGTCAGGGAGTGCATTGGAAGCAAGCTCGCCAAGACGGCCATCTCTTTTGAGGTGGGCAGGGGCAGCACCCAACCCGAAAAGCTGACCGTAAGCTCGAGCAGCGAAATGGACGCCTGCCTCAAGCCATACGTCGCCACGAACCTAGGGCTCGCCTCAGACACGGCTCGCACCGGCACCGCGACCTTCACGCTCGGCCGAGACAAAGGCGCCGTGCACTTATGCTCCGTCGTCGTCAACACCCAGGCGAAACCGGGCATCGCGATCCTCCGTCCCGATGAGATTAAAATAAAGGACGGCGACAAGCCCAAGGACGGCGACAAGCCCAAGGACGACGGCAAGCCCAAGGACGACGGCAAGCCCAAGGACGACGGCAAGCCCAAGGACGACGGAAAAAATGACTCGGACAAAAACAAGGATACCGACGGCATC
>JALOQD010000198.1 GCA_025453525.1 Myxococcota bacterium | reverse complement strand
GGTGTCGGAGTTGGCGATAGGGGCCAACCTCTTTCTCGAGGGACAGCAGCACCAGGGCTCGTTGTTCGAAGCCTACCGCGAGGGCGCCTCGCTCAACGTCGGCACGGTGGTGGGTTCCACGGCGTGGGCATCGTCGACCGCGGTGCAGTTCATCGGCAAGGAACTCACGGTTGAGCTCGACGGCGAGCCCCTTCTCGTCGAAGGGCGCTTTGTTGGCTTCGATGAATAAGTGATTCTCCGCGATCCTAGCGCGACAACTCAGGCGGTGCGTCACGGCGCACCTTGCAGTCCGCCGTGAAGATCACCATGCGGCTTTTACCCTGACCCCAGGTGAGAGTGATGCGACGCGGGATGGATGTTCCGCACAACGGCTCGCGCTGCTCATAGAGAATGGATAGCCCGGCGCCATGGGCCTGGGGATAAGATCTTCGAATGAGCTCTCCGCTGCCGTCCCTGGTCTCTTCGAGGGTCTCGCCTTCGCTGGGACAGGTCGTCGTCGAGGACGCGGGACCAGGGCAGCCGCTGCGGTAGACGCGACCGATGTCGTCTCCCACTTCCCTCATGTCGATGCGCTGCGCCAGGCCTGGCACATGAGCCTGCTGGGTCGATGTTTTGGGCGTGCGGACCACGGTGAACAGGTCGATGCCGGGCCCGGCAAAGGCTCGAACGAGGAAACTGTTTCCGGCTTGAATCATCGTGCCTTCGAAGACCTGCTGCTCGTCGCCATTTTCAAAAAGAATTTGGTGTTGGAGCTCGAGGGTGTGGACGGGGGACGTGGTGAGCAAAGGCTCGGGGGGGTGCGCTGCGCAAGAAGGGAGAAAGAGAAGGCATAGAGAAAGGGGGGGAAACGTTGCTTTCATCGGGGTTCTCCCTCGGACAACAGATGGGGGCCAAGAACCGGCGCGACGAAAAAAGCGCCGAGGAGGCAGACAGTCACTCCGACGAGGATGATGAGGCCTAGGTCGGCCATGGCCCGTACGCTCGCCGCGGCGAGCACGCCGAATCCGGCAATGGTGGTGAGCGCAGAGGCGAGGACAGCGAGCGCTGTGCGACCCCGCTCCCGTGGCGTCGTCAACAGAGCGAAGATCCCATAGTCCACGCCGAGGCCGAGGACCAGGGTCACGCCAGCCGAGGCCACGGGCGTGATGGGCCGACCGAGCAGCGCCAGGACTCCAATCGCCGCAGCCACGCCCAATAGAGCTGGGGTGACAGCTGCCGCGGCAAAGCGCAGACTGCGTCGAACGAGCCACAGAGCTGCGAGGGTGACGGCGAGCCATATCCCCATCATGCGGGCCATCTCGCGCACCATGCGCAAGAGGGCGGCGCGGGTCTCGAGTCTCTCGGAGACGAGGGAGCAGTGAGGCACGGCGGCGGCGAGGGCCGCGAGTCCTTCGAGCTGTGGCTCGCTCGTTCCGACGAGGCGGGTCAGCACTGTGAAAGTCCCATTGGTTTCGAGCAGCGATTCGGCGATGAGAGGCTCGAGAGCCGTGGCGGTATAGCTGTCTTTCGTGAGCGGAGGAGGCGCGTAGGCGCGGTTCGCCGAAAGAGCGAACTGCGGCGTGAATCCGCTCTCTTCGAGGAGCGGCTCTAGCCCGCCGACCTTGGAGAACACAGTGGCAACGGCTTGGCGACTCTGCGCTTGGCGACGCAAGCTCGGGAGCACCGGCGCGATGGACACGATGCGCTCCTTGGCCACGCCATCGCGGAGCAGCGCAGCGTACAGAGCGTCATTGGATTGGAGCGCCTGTTCCAGGGATGCGCCCGTCGCCACCAAGAAGACCTGGCCCGTCGTGCCGGCAAAAGTGCGCTCCAGAAAGGACTGCCGCGAGGTGAGCACCGGGTCGTGACTGCCGAGGTCTTTGGGATCTCCCGAAAGGCGAGCCGACTGTGCCAAGGTGAGGAATGCCGCTGTCGCGCTGACCGCTGCTGCGAGCGCAGAAACGCGGGCGCGCCGCGTCGACATCGCCCCGAGAAGCGCTTCGAATCTTTTGCAGAGGAAAGTAGCCGCAGCAGGGGGAGCGGAGGCGGCGAGGAGAAGCCGCGAAAAGGGCGGCAACACGAAAAGCGTCGTCAACATGGCCAAGGGCACTGACAGGGCCGAGAACAGGGCGAGCTGGCGGATGCCTGGAAACCCAGAGGTGGCGACGAGGAGAAAGGCGGCGACAGTGGTCACGCACCCCAGAAAGATTGGCCGTGCCGTGCGCTCGAGGGCGAGCCGCATGCGCTGCCGTGCGTCGAGGGACGGATCGCCGGACAGGGCGTGGTAGAGCAGATGGATCGCGTAGTCGATGCTGACGCCTGTGAGCGTCGCGGCAAAGCCCAGGGTCAGGCCGTGCACCTTTGCGCCGAGCAAACTGAACACGCCGACGGCGGCCGCCATGCCGAGCCCTCCGGGGAGCAGTGCCGCGGGCAAGAGCCGCAGCCTGCGAAAGAGCACGAGGAACACCAAGGCCACGGCGATGGACGTGAACGCGAACGCGCGGGTAATGTCGCGACGCACAGCCGCGGCGCTGGAAGAAGCGAAATGCACACCGCCCAGAGCGATGATATCGATTTTGGGGTCGGCGATCTTCGCTTTCGCCGCGTCCGAGGAGGCCTGGAGCTCCGCGAGGAACCGCGCAGCTCGATCGACGTCCATGGGGTCAAAATCGAGGGTGACCGCCACGAGTCCGTAGCGGCGGTCCGCCGACAACAAATGACCGCGCTCCACGACCGCGCCGAGGGAGCGGGACAGGCCTTCGAGGCTTGCGAGGGAAGGCCTGCCAAGGCCGAGGGGATCGGCGAGCAGGAACGATTGGGTGACCATGGCCTCGGGGGCGGCCAGCCGTTGCTTGAGCTCCTCGAGACGCCTGCCGAGCGCCGCTTTGTCGAGGGTTGAGATCTCGTCGCCCACGAGATTCGCCGCGCCGCTCGCCACGGTCATGGCCGCCAAACGAACTCGCTCCATGTCAGAGGTCTGAGCCAGGGGCAGGACGCCCGCCGTCGCCTGTACGGCGTGTGAGACCTCGTCAATGGCTTGATGTAAAGCGTCGCAGCCCGGCTCTGCAGGACCCACCACGATGGCCACCTTGCGCATGAATCCCGCGCTGCGCACGAGCTCATAGAGGGCCGAGCGATCCTCGCCGCGATCTGGAAGCAGTGCCGTGATATCGGTCTCGAGCCTCAACCTGGCTGCGCCCCAAGCGCCAAAGGCGATGAGCAACACGGCCGCAAGCGTGGCGAAGGAAGGCCGAACGATGGGCCATTTGAGTTTGGCGGTCATGGCGTGATCTTAGAGAACGACTCTGCTTAGAAGGTCAAGCTTCCCTTGGCGATGGAGGCGCGCGGCGCAGGGAAGGTCCAGGTCGAGGCAACACGGGCCAGGCACTGGGCCGCCTCGTAGCCCGAGGCGCTCTTGCCGCTTCCGCCCACCGAGAGAACGCGGCCAGCGGCGTCGACGTAGAGGGTGACGACGATGTCCGACTCAAAGGGTTGGCAGCGCTCAATCTCCTCCTCGTGCTCAGCCTTGACGTCTTCGAGAGACGATAGGGAAAGCTCCTTTGGCGCGCGAGTGTCCGAGGTCAGCTCGAGCGGATAGGTGAGCTCCGCCGGTCCGCCCTGCGGCTGTGGAAAAGAAAACGAAGAGACTCTGCGCACCACGCATTCCTCGACCGCAACCGAGCCGATGCTGGAGCGGCTGAGAAAGACGGTCGAGGCCCTGCCCGACAGGTCGATGCGCACGGAAATTTCCAGGTCGCCCTCGAGCTCCTCGAGGTCTTCGAGGCCCACGCTGTAGCAATCGAGGAGCTGCTGCATGTGCCTATCGAAAACGCTCTGGACTTCCTTTTGGTCGATGGCGCCGAGCAGACCGTCGGCCGCGAGGTTGAACTCGGTCTGAGGTGGAGAGGTGGATTCGGTCATGGCGGGGCTCGGAGCCGAGCTGCCGCAAGCGGCGAAAAACAGGCAGCTTGTGACGAAATGAAAGTGGCGCATGTCGGTCCTCCTTGTGCGCGAGCTCTTTCGCGCAGCACGTAGGCTCGCTCACCATCTAACCGCAAGCGCTGGTTTGGTTCAACAGGGCTGTGTCGATTAGGCCTTGGATCCGCCGATGAAGCTCGCCTGGTAGATGGCTTCTTGGGCCTTGAGCGAGATGTTGCTGAACTTGAGCTTGGAATTGATCTCGAAGATCACGTCCGCGGAGTACACCATGCGGGGATCGCTCTTGGCGATCTTGACGGGATAGAAGCGCTTTTCGTCGCGATACGAGTAGGTCGTCAGGATGGCGACCTCCTTGCCGAACACGTGGTCGACATTGCGCCGCATCGTAAAAATCCGCGAGCCGACGTTGTCGTTGAAGTCGTCCCAAGAGGTCATCTGCCCATTGACCTCGATGTTGATGTGCACAGCCGGGGCATGGTCTTGCAGGTAGCGGCGGCGGTTCTTCTCGAGCACGGTCCGCGCAACGTCCAGGGCTTCGATGTCGTCACCGCGACCGGTCTTGACGAGCACCGCCTTGTTGCGCGGCAGCGTCTCGAACCCGTCGCCGTAGCAGACGAGATCCTCGGCGTGGTCGAGGTGGCGCTCGAGTTCCTCTTGGCTGAGGTGCTCGTTGAGATTCGCCTGATAGAGCGCGTAGGTGATATTCCAGATGATTTGATAGAGGATGGGCCCGACGAGGGTCTCGGGCATGGCGATCCGATCGAGCGTGACAAAGATATAGTCCAGGATGTCTGGGCGAATGAGGCGCTTCAAGTCCCCTCGGTCCTTGCGCAGGTTCGTCGTGATCTCACGCATGAGGTAATTCTGCATGTTGAGGCACGTCTGAAAGTTGTCGAAGATCTCCGGATGAATGCCTTTGAGCAGCTCTTCGGGGAGCTTGTGGTCCACGTTGCGCGAGGTGGCCACGTCGTCGATGTTGTTCGTCAGAAAAAACTCGTGGAACACGTCCCGCGGCCTCTTGAGGTTGCAGTACTGGATGACATTTTCGGTGTCGATGCGGTAGCTGCCAGGAAAGATCAGAGTCTCGGCCATGGTGTCGGTGTTGGTGTCTCCGCCCATCACGTACAGCTCGCTCTCGGTGTACACCTTGCGCACTTCGTTCATCTGCTCTTCGATGGACGTAAACGCCGCGTGGTTGTTGGAGTTGTGCGACGAGCAACCGAACCCGCGAGACGAGTGGTGCATGAACGCGATGAACAAAGCGGGTGTCTCGGGCGTGTTGAAGTGGGCGTCCTTGACCGCGCGGTCGATGCGGTTCCAGTACCAGAAGTTGCTCCTGTCGAGCACGACCTTGTTGCCGTCTGTGCGGCCGAACCGGACCGTCGTCGGCGGGTAGCCCTTGGCCTTGCTGCCGTGCACCCGGCCGTCGATGCACTTCATGACGACGACCTTGGGCGCTCTGGCCGAGAACTCGTCGATGACGCTGCGCATGCGCTCGAGCGTATCGGCGTCGGAATCGTTTTCCGCCAAGTAATGGTGAAAAAACTCCTGTGAGTGTTGCATGGTTTACCTCTCTGCGGTCGTGCGCCTTACCTCGAAGGCACGAAGGATAGCAAAGAATTGGTCGGAACGGTAGAGGGGCTGGAGACCAGCGCAAGACGACGGACGAAGTCCGGCGAGGACGGATGGATCAAGGACATCATCATGTAGACAATCACAAGTGCTCGGTTTCTGAACTATTTTCTGGCAATCACTGAATAGTCATATCCTGAAAGAAGGGAACTTCGGGCCAATGGGGGATTACTTGATCCGACCGAGCAGGCGCAGAATGCCGTCGAGCATCGTGTACGGGTGGGGTGGGCATCCGGGAATAAAGAGGTCAATGGGCATTTTCTCGGTGGGGATACCGCGGCTGTCCGGGGCGCCTTTGTACGGACCGCCACTGATCGCGCAAGCGCCGACGGCGATGACGAGCTTGGGCGCAGGCACGGCCTTGTAGGTCTCTTCGAGAGCCATCGCCATGTTGGTTGTCACAGGACCGGTAACCACGACCGCGTCGGCATGGCGCGGCGAAGCGACCCAGGAGAGGCCAAAACGGAACATATCGAAAGTCACGATTTGCAGAACGCTAAGATCAGCCTCGCAGGCGTTGCAGCCGCCAGCCGAGACCTGCCGCAGCTTGAAGGAGTGGCGAAACAGCCCGCGCGGTTTACGCGGCAGCGGTGCGGTGAGCGTGGGCTCGACCCCCGTGACGACCAAGGCCTCGCGCGTGTTGGCGGAGAGCCGGTGATCGCGTGTGAAGCTGACCGCTCGTTCTTGACACGCCTCTGCGCAGCGACCGCAAAACAGACACTGGCCGAGGTCAATCTTCAATGGGTTCTTGGTCACCGCAGAGGTCGGGCAAGCGAGGACGCATGCGTTGCAGCCGGCGCGGCATTTCGAGGCCTCTACCGTTGGTCGGCCGCGGTAGCACTCAGGCATAGTGATCGCGTGCTTGGGGTAACCCGACGTGCGATGCCCTTGTTTCAAACGATTCAGTAAGACGTTCAGCATGGCGCCCGTGTTCCTATCTAGAGATCGTGTCCCGCGTACGAGAGGTTGAAGCTCTTGTTGCACAGCGGGAAGTCCGAGATCTGATTGCCTCGCAAGGACATTGCCAGCCCAAACCAGTTGTGGAGCGACGGGTCGGTGACTTTGTATACCGCCAGCTTGCCTGTGGCGTCCGTGGCGGCCACATGCACGACCTCGCCGCGCCAGGCCTCAACGAGAGAGACCACGAGATGGCTCGGCCGCGGGGAAGGCACCTCGACCGCGAGCTTGTCTTCTTGCAGCTGTTCGATCTGCTCACACATGAAGCGCGACGAACGCTCGGTCTCGAGCCAACGCACCAGGGCGCGGGCCATCACGTCGCCGGACTCGATGGTCGCGACCGGTATGTGGGCGAAGCGATAGAGTCCGCAAGGGTGATCGCGGCGCACGTCCCGATCGCAACCGCTCGCGCGAGCAGCAGGCCCGACGAGGCCGAGCTCTTCGGCGAGTTCACGGGACACGATGCCGGTGCGCTCAAAGCGCGCGCCGATCGACGGCGTGTCGAAGGTGAGCTCAGCGATCGACTTGACGTCTTTGGCAGCCTTGGCCAGTCGGACGAGGAAGTCCTTGCGTTGGGCAGCAGACAGCCCGAAGCGAATGCCGCCGACCTTCAAGAAACCGTGCCCAAAGCGATTGCCGCACAGGTCGAGAGAAAGGTTCAGGTACTCACCGCGTAGGCGTCCGAACCAGGATCCGCCCGGCAGGAAGCCGACGTCGTTGCACAGTGCACCGAGGTCGCCGATGTGGTTCGCGCAGCGCTCGAGCCCAAGGGCAACACCGCGCAGGGTTTCGGCGTAGAGCGAAGGTTCCGCGCCGCCGAGCCCTTCGAGCGCGATGCAGTGGGCGAGCCCGTGACCGATTGCTGTTTCGCCTGCGATCGTCTCGGCAACCACCAACCGTCGCGCTGGAGTGCTAGACAGCAGCAGGGCTTCAGCGCCACGGTGCTGATAGCCGAGCTGGATTTCCAAGGACAGCACTGTCTCCCCAAAGCACTGGAAGCGGAAGTGGCCAGGCTCGATCACGCCGGCGTGGACTGGGCCGACTGCGACTTCATGGATGCCGTCGCCCTCGATGCGATAGAACGGGTGCTCCGGGGCCGCGCGTCCGTCGCGACTATTCGAAGTTCTCTCGAGGTCGCTGTGCCGTCGCAGCGGCTTGCACCATGGGTGATCCAACGGGACGATGCCGTGCAACTCGTAGAGCTCGCGCTCGAATGCCTGCGCCGCGGTGTATTCCTGCGTCAGGCTTTGATACTCCCGGCTCGCAGGCAGCTCTCCGCCGATAAGACCAAGGGTTCCACCCTTGTCATCGGCCAGCACGGCCAGCAAGGTCTCGCCGTGGCACTGGACGCTCTCCGCCGGCAAGGATAGCAACGACGTGAGCCGCGCGCCGCTCTTGCAGGCTGCCAGCACGGTTGAACGGAAGAGGTCGATACTGACGACCGGCAGCTTACTCATTGGCACGGCCAGGCCATTGCTCGTCTCGAGGATGTGCTTGTGAGCGAGGTTGTTCGCTTGCGCTGGGGCGCAAGCTGCTGAGTTGTTCGTAACCGCCATGGGTCCTCCAAAGGCTCAGCGCGTTGTCGAAATCACGTCCGCTGCCTGGGACAGGATCCCACGCAGCCACTCGGGCATCCAGAGGCCGAGCAGCAATAGCAGCGCCAAAGGAGCGACAACCAGAGCTATGTCAATCATTTTGGTCTTGCTCTGCGGGACGCCTTCTGGTGCCTTACCCCAAGCCATCGATGTTGCGTGCCCGAGGGCGCCGACGAAGACGATCCCCGTGCTGGCCAAGAATAGGACAAGGATGACGATCGCATTGACATCTAATGCTGCCTTCACGATCTGGAGCTCGCTCATAAACACGGCAAATGGCGCAACACCGATGAGTGCCATGAGGCTTAGCAAGAGACCGATTCCCCAGATCGGGGACACATGGAGCGTTCCCCGCATTCGATGCATGTCGTGGGTCTCGTACATCTGGCCTAGCCTGCCCGCGCAGAAAAAGCCAAGGCTCTTGCATACTGAGTGATTGAGCGTGTGGAACATCGCGGCGAACGTACCGAGCCCGCCGAGCCCGACGCCCACGGCGATGATCCCGAGGTGCTCGACGCTGTGGTACGCGAGCAGCCGCTTGACGTCGTGCTGGAAAATAATGAACGCTGCCGCGATGAGCATTGAGACGATGCCGAACAGCCTGACGATGCCGAGCGCCCACCCTGCATTCCCTGTCGCGCCTTCGACGATGGGAATATACCGCATCACGCAGTAGAGGGCTGTGTTGAGCATGATCCCTGAAAAGATCGCAGAGACCGGCGCCGGAGCTTGGCTGTGGGCATCGGGGAGCCAGGTGTGCATCGGCGCCAGACCAGCTTTTGTGCCAAAGCCCACAATGAGAAAGATGAAGCTCGCCTTCATCGTCAGGGGATCCAGCGAAGCGGCTATGGGTCGCAGGGCTGACCACAGCATGGGATCCTTAAGCCCTGGTATGTGACCCGAGGATGCGCCGGCCAGCAGCGTGCCCATGAAAGAGATCGCGATACCCACCGAGCAAATGAGCAGGTACTTCCATGTTGCCTCGAGCGACTCGCGGGACCGGTGAAAGCAGATAAGAAACGTTGTCATGAGGGTGGTTGACTCGATGCCGACCCACATCATGCCGAGGTGGTTGGAGATGAGGACGAGGATCATCGCCGCAAGCGAGCCGAGCCACAGCGCGCCGAAGCGTCGCATTCTCTTTGTGGATAAGCTGCCGTCCTGCACAGAGTCGCGGAAGTAGCTGCCCGCAAAGATGGTGCTCAGCACAAAAACGATGGTCATCACCGTCAAGTGATAGGCTGACAGTGGGTCGAGGGTGAACCAACCATCGGCGGCAAAGATCGTGCCCTTCGAGAACACACGCCAGCCGAGGTATCCCGCGATCCCTCCGAAGGCGAGCACGCTGACGTAAAGCATCCACAACACCTGGCGCGGCGATCTGAGCAGCAGGCACAATCCACCCCCGACGGTCGGGCAGAGCAGCAGAGCCCATAACAGTATGTCTTCGCGGCCCACGTTCATCCCTTCAGCAGGTCGAGCTTGTCCACGTTGATGTGGTCGAACTCGCGGTTGATCTGGTGAATCACGATGTTCATCACGAAGATCGCGACGAGCAGGTCGAGAAGCACGCCGAGCTCGACGACAAACGGCAGCTTCGCGGCCACGCTCTGACTGAAGACGAAGACGCCGTTCTCGATCATCAGGTAGCCGATCACCTGTGTGATGGCCTTCTTGCGGCTGACCAGCACGAGAAAGCCGATCAACAGAGTCGAGAACGAGGCCGGGACGAGCAAGCGCGAAGGCGCTCCGGCCGAGAGCTCGAGCGCCCCGGCGAGCCAGAACGAGACGCCGACGAGCAGCGCTGCGAGAAGCAGTGAGAGGTGCAGGCTGACGAACGGCTCGACCTCACGCCGCGCGTCGACGTTGCGGATGGCGCGAGCGAGCATGATCGGGATCACGATCGCCTTGAACGCCAACGTGCCGACGGCCATCAGAATGACGTGAACGAGCGGCGTCGGCGAACCGTTCCACCACATAATGATCGGCAATAGGGCCAGCGCCGCGCCTTGAAGCGCCGAGGCTTTGACGCAGGCAGTCAGGCGATTGGCAGAGACGATGTAGAGGTTGAGCATCACTACAAACAACAGCAGGAAGTCAGAGTATAGGTTCATGGTGCGCCTGGACTCGACGATGCCGACCAGGATCGCCATGCCGACCTGGCCCCCGAGGAACAGCGCCGCGTTCTGCCAGCTGATCCCTGCTGAGATCGGCAGCAGCAAGTGGATGAGCAGGCTACCGAAGAGGAACAGCTTGATCGAGGCACCGTAGAGGATAAACGCGAAGTCCGGCCCACTGTGGTCGAGGACCATCACCTCGTGAATCATCGTCAGCTCGAGGTGCGTATTGGGGTCATCGACCGGGATCCGCGAGTTCTCGGTCAAGAGGACAATGAACAGCGCGGCCGAGGCCGCGAGCAGACACGGGTGAGCGACGCCCCAGTGCTGCCAGGGCAGTGCGGCCCAGGCATTCGAAAAAGAAACGCTTGCGGCGGGCAGACAGATGATGCCGAGCACGAGGAACAGTGCAGGCTCGACAAGCGCGGAGAACGCTGCCTCGCGGCTGGCCCCCATGCCCTCGAAGGGCGAACCAGTGTCCAGCGCGGCGGCCATCGTGACGAAGCGTCCGAGCGCGAGCAGGTACGCGAAAAGGATTACATCACCGGCGAATCCGAACGGAGAGCTCGTCGAGGCGAGAGGGAGCACGACCCCTGCGGTGAGCACCGAGGCCAGAGCGATAATCGGCCCGGCGCGAAAGATCCAGGTCGTGGTGCGGCTGTAGACCGCGCCCTTCTTGAGCAGCTTCCACAGGTCGCTGTACGGCTGCAGCAGCGGGGCGCCGACACGGCCGGCAAACAGCGCCTTGGTCTTGACGATGATCCCGAGCAACAGCGGCGGGAACAACAAGAGCAACGCGAGGTGGGTCACTATCTCGACCATCTCAACTCCCGAATGGGCCGGCGAACTCCCAGACCAGCAGCGCCACTAGGGTTACGAGCACATAGACCAGATAGAGCTGAATGCGTCCCTGCTGCAGGACACCGAGTCGTGCCACGGTGCGCAGGAACCACTGAATCGCAGGGACTATAACGCACTCACCGGCGAGGTCTTGCAGGTGCTCCTCGTACTTGCCAGTCCGCGGGAAGCAGCCCGTGGGGCCGTCGCGGTGGATCTCGACGTGGAGTGCAGAGGCAAACGGCGTGAGGAGCGGTTCGGCAAACGAGCTCGCGGTGTACTGCATGCGCGCTGTCGGCAGGGAGTAGCCGCAGCCCCAGGTCGACTCGGTCGTGACCTCGCGGCCGTGCAGCAGCGCCTTGCGCAGCAAAACGAGCACCACGATCAGGCCGATGAGCAGCGCAGCGAAGTAGCTTATCGCCGACATTGCGCCGAGCGTGCTGTTAAACGCCTGAATATCGACGCCGAGGGCCTTGGTCGCCGGACCGACTAACGTGACGACTCCGGCTGGCCAGACACCGATGACGAAGCACAACGCCGCGCCGACAATCATCGCGACCTTCATCGGCCATGGCGCTTCATGGGCCTTGGCTGCGGCTTCGCTGCGGGGCTCGCCCAAGAAGACGATGCCAAACGCTTTGACAAAACAAGCCGCGGCCAAGCCGCCGATGAGGGCCAGCGCTACGAAGCCGACGACTGCCGAGATGCCTGCCGCAGTCGACAGGGGGGAGGTGCTGCCGCGAAACGCGCCGAGATAGATCAGCCACTCACTAACGAAGCCGTTGAGCGGTGGCAACCCACAGATAGCCATCGAACCGATAAGGAAGGTAACCCCAGTCACCGGCATCCGTTTGTACAGCCCGCCCTGGGTGTTGACGTTGCGGCTGCCTGTGCCGTGGATCACACTGCCCGCACCATGGAATAAAAGGCCCTTGAACAGGCCGTGGTTTAGCACATGCAGCAGGCCGCCTGCGTAACCGAGGAAGGACACCACCGAGTTGCCGTAGGTCTGTCCGAGCAGACCCACGCCGATGCCGAGCGCGATGATACCGATGTTCTCAACGCTGTGGTAGGCGAGCAGGCGCTTGAGGTCGTGTTGGGCCAGTGCGTGGAGCACACCCGCGATCCCTGAGACCGCGCCGATGATGACAAAGGTTATCCCCCACCACGCTGGCGGGGGCCCGAGGAAAGTCAGCGTCCGGAGAAGGCCGTAGATGCCGAGCTTGATCATAACCCCCGACATCACCGCCGAGACATGGCTTGGCGCGGCCGGGTGGGCGTCGGGGAGCCAGATGTGTACGGGCCAGAAGCCTGCCTTGGTGCCGAACCCGATCAGGGAGAAGACGAAGCACATCGTCGCGAAACCCTCCGGGTGGGAGGCGAGGTCCGCGAAGCCGTCGAAATTGAAGCTGCCTGACTGTCGTGCGAACAGCGCAAACAGAGCAAACAGAAAGACGATGCCGACGTGCGAGGCGACAAGGTACGTAATGCCTGCGCGGCGGACTTCATCGCGCTCATTTTCGAAAGTGACCAAGAAGAAAGAAGAAATCGACATCGCCTCCCAGGCCAGGAGGAACAGCACGCCGTCGCGGGCGAGGATCACCATCGCCATGGAGGCGATGAGGATGTTGAAGAAGGCGACCGCGGGGGCGAGTCGCTGCTTGCCGAGATAGGCCCTGAGATAGCCAGCGCCGTAAATGGCGGAGAGTCCCGAGACGACGAAAACGCACAACAGGAAGAACGCTGACAGCCCATCCATGCCCACATGAAACTCGCCGAGCGCGATGGGCCAGGAGGAGCGCAACGATTCATGCTCTGTCGAAAGAAGGCTGCACACCGCAGCGCCTGCACCGACCGCTGAGGCTGCGATCGCGCCAATGGTCCCCGTCCACAGCGCTGCGCGATCCAAACGCCCGAGCAGTGTGGCGAGCAGCGCTGTTGCGACCAGCAGGACCTCTGCAAATAGAATAAAATAGAGCATCATGGTTTTTCAGAGGCGCCAGGACGCGCGTGCGTCCCCCCCAGCGTATGGTCATACGACGCGGACAGGATCGTCAGCCGCTCGAGGATTTCGTCTTCTTTTGCGGCGCGCTTGAGCAGCTGCATGAAGGGCCTGTCGTGGAGCGCGTAGGCGAGCTTGGCAAGCATCTGCAGGTGCACCCGCACCGAAGGCGACAGCAACACGAAGAGCACCTGCACCGGCTGGCCGTCGATGGCGTGAAAGTCCACTGGTTCCTCGAGGAAGCACAGCAATACGTGCGGCTCATGTATGCGCACGACGAGCGGGTTGCGCGGGTGCGGGATCGCGATGCCATCCCCGAATGCCGTCGAGGCTAGCGTCTCGCGGCCGACCAAGAGCTGGAGCAGTAGCGGTCGGTTAACGTCGATTGGAATGCCGGGCAACTGCGTGACCACCTCAAGCACCTGCTCACGGGAGCTGCCTTTGACCCCGTGGTATACGCCGCCGCGCATGATCGCCGCTCTGAACGCCGGCAGCTCGTCGCGCGTTCCATTGGAAGTGAAGAGCTCGGGCGACACCTGATGGCTGTTCAGCGCGGCCCACTCCTGCAACTCAACGCGGTTGAATAAATACTGATCTTGCACGCGGTGAGCGGGCAGAGTGCCGCGGCGCGCCCAATGAATAATAGTCTCTTCGGATTCGTTCAAAATCACAGCTACATCTCGGACTCGAAGTTCCATGGGGTACGTCTCCGATGGTTCGAACTTGAGGCATGGACGCGGCGCCAACAGGGCTGCACGCGTTCGAGTCGGCCTTTCCATACGTCGCGCGAGTTGAAGCGTCAAGCGCAAATCGCACGCATGGCAGAGGCATTTCCAGCAAGGCGCGACGACGAGTCATACTCGTGGTGCGGCGAGAAGGAAAACGAAGATGAAATGCCAAGATTGTTGCATGAAAGCCGCAGATATTTATGAGCAGACGCTTAAGGGCCTTTCGCAAGCCA
This sequence comes from Myxococcota bacterium, assembly GCA_025453525.1. GTDB lineage: Bacteria > Myxococcota_A > Polyangia > JAAYKL01 > JAAYKL01 > JALOQD01. The sequence goes on along the minus strand of JALOQD010000198.1, from coordinate 709 downwards.
TTGGCGCCGTGTTCCCGAAGGCGTTGATCCAGGTTTGTGTCATCCATTTAGTCCATTTCTCAATTTCGTTTGTCTCCTGGAGCGTCACGAGGCCCACGCACTGCTGCAGCGTCATCGACGAGAATGTTTGTCAACCCATACCGCCGCGGACCTGACCGCAGCAACATTGTAGGCACCTCCTCGCCGGACTGTGAGATACGCTAGCCCCAAACTTCAGCGCGGCAATATGACGCCTGTCACCTCGAACAACGAGAATGTCGATACGCGGAAGGTTATTGGGGGATCGCAGCGATGGCTACATCGCTGCGGGCGTGGGCACGCCTAAAAGCTCGAGGCCGGACGCGAGGCTGATGCGCACCGCGTCTACGAGAGCCAGGCGGCTCGCCCGCAGACTCTCGTCCTCGCAGAGAACTCGGAGATTGCGATCCCCATTGCCTGCCTGCTGGTAGCGGTTCCAAGCCTTGGTGACCTCGTAGACGGCGCGAGCCAAAAGGGATGGTTCGAGCTTTTCCGCCGCTTCGATCACGGCGCCTGGAAGCCGAGCGATCTCTTTGACGATCTGCACTTCCTCGGCCGCGGTCAGCAATGCGAGGTCGCCCTGCTGCGGCGTGCCTCCAGCCTTGCGCAGCATGGAGCAGCAGCGGGCGTGGGCATATTGGCAGCAGATGCCGGTAAAGCCCTTGGGGTTGAGGATGTCGTCCCAGTCGAA
>JALOQD010000197.1 GCA_025453525.1 Myxococcota bacterium | reverse complement strand
ACGTCCTCGAAGTGAAGGCCCGTGGTGGGCTCGTCGAGCACGTAAAGCGTTCGGCCCGTGGACTTGCGCCCGAGCTCTTTGGCGAGCTTGAGGCGCTGAGCCTCGCCGCCCGACAGCGTATCGGCGGCCTGGCCGAGCTTGAGGTAGCCCAAACCCACCTGGCGGATGCTCGCCAATCGATCGCGTATCTTTGGCTGGCTCTCGAGAAAGTCGTAGGCCTGGTTCACAGTGAGCTCGAGGATGTCGGCGATGTTCTTGCCCTTGTAGCAAACCTCGAGAGTTTCTCGGTTGTAGCGTCTGCCAGCGCACACCTCGCACTGCACGTAGACATCGGGCAAGAAGTTCATCTCGATACACAGGAGCCCATCGCCCTGACACGCCTCGCAGCGACCGCCTTTGACATTGAAGGAATAGCGGCCAGGTGAGTAGCCGCGCATCTTGGACTCGGGCAGAGCCGCGAACAGGTCGCGAATGAACGTGAACACCTGCGTGAACGTCGCGGGGTTGGAGCGCGGTGTGCGCCCGATAGGGTTCTGGTCGATATCGATGACTTTGTCGATGTGCTGGATACCCTCCAGCCTGTCGAACATGATCTCACTGGTTCCCACTCGATAGAGTCGCTGCTTGACAGCCGGCAGCAAGGTATCCACCACCAGGGAGCTCTTACCCGAACCAGAGACACCGGTGACTGCCACGAACAGACCCATGGGCACGCGAAAATCGATGTTCTTGAGGTTGTTGGTGCGCGCGCCCTTGAGCACCAAGCTGAGCGAACCCGGAATGCGACGGCGCGCCGGCACCTCGATGGACAGCCGGTTCGACAAATACTTGCCGGTCAGTGAGTTTGGGTGCCTTTTGATTTCCTCTGGTGAGCCCTCGGCCACGATCTGACCACCTCGCACGCCAGCGCCTGGGCCCATATCGATGATGTGATCCGCGGCGAGCATCGTGTCCGCGTCGTGCTCGACCACGATGACCGTGTTGCCGCGGTTCCGGAGCTCGAGCAGGGTGTCGATCAGCCGCTCGTTGTCTCGCTGATGCAGGCCGATGGACGGCTCGTCGAGCACATAGGTCACGCCCACCAGAGCCGAGCCGATCTGGGTCGCCAGGCGAATCCGCTGGGCCTCGCCGCCGGACAACGTCGCGGTAGGGCGATCGAGGGTCATGTAGTCGACGCCGACCTTGTGGAGGAACCCCAGCCGCGTGTCGATTTCATAGAGGATGCGCCGCGCAACCTCGGTGTCGCGCTTGCCGAGCCTCAGCCCTGCGAAGAACTCCTTGCAAATCTCCACGGTCATGCCCGTCACCTCGGCGATGCTCTTGCCGCCCAGCTTGACGTGCAGTGCCTCGGGTCGCAATCGGGTCCCCTTGCAATCGGCACAACGGGTCTGACTCATGAATCTGTGGAACTCATCGGAAAGAAAATCGTGCTCTTCCTCTCCGCCTTCTTCGCGCTTGCGGCGCTCGTACTCTTTACTGCGGCGCTCGAGGTTTGGGATCACACCCTCGAATCCCCTGCGAAACGAGAACTTGCGATCATCTTTTTGAACCGTGAACTCAACCTCTTCGTTGGTGCCGCGCAAGATGATCTCGCGCTGACTCTCTGGGAGGTCCTTCCACGGTGTGAACGCATCTATCTCGTACTTGCGGCACACCGCGTCGAGCAGCTGTTGGTAGTAAGGCGCGTTGCGACGGCTCCATGGCGCGATCGCACCCTCTCGCAAGCTCAAGGTCCCGTCTGGGACGATGTTCGCTTCCTCAAAAAACAGCATCTGTCCAAGACCGGCACACGTCGGGCACGCGCCTTGTGGGCTGTTGAACGAAAACAGCGAAGGGGCGAGCTCGGAGATGGAGACATCGCAGTCGACGCACGCGTACTTGTCCGTGAGGGTGATGTCTTCGCCTTCGAGGGGAGCGATCACCACCAATCCGCCGGATAGGCCCAAGGCGAGCTCCAAGCTGTCGGCCAGGCGGTTGCGGATGTCCGGTTCATTGACAAGGCGATCTAGGTAGACCGAGATCTGATGATTCTTGCGCTTGTCGAGTTCGATGTCGTTCGATAAATCATAAATTTCGTCATCGATCATGACGCGGACGAAGCCATCGCGGCGCAGTTTTTTGAGCTCGCGCTTAAAATCGCCGGCCTGACCGCGCACCACAGGAGAGAGCACGCTGAACCGCTCGCCCTTCGGGTACTCCATCACCCTGTCCACCATCTCATCCACGGTCATGGACGAGATGGGCTTGCCGCATTTGTGGCAATAAGGCTTCCCGACACGCGCGAACAAAAGGCGCAAGAAATCGTAGATCTCGGTGGCAGTACCCACTGTGGAGCGAGGGTTGCGGCCAGCGCTGCGCTGATCGATGGCGATGGTCGGTGACAGGCCGTCAATGGATTCGAGCTCGGGCTTGGCCATTTGGCCGAGGTATTGCCGGGCATAGGGCGACAGGGACTCGACGTAGCGGCGCTGGCCTTCGGCGAAGATGGTGTCGAACGCAAGAGAAGACTTGCCAGAACCGCTGGGGCCTGTGATGACACACAGCTTGTCGCGCGGTATATCTACGTCTATTCGCTTGAGATTGTGCGTACAAGCGCCCCGAATCTCGATGGCCCTCGCCTCCCTCGGCCCGTTTGTGCCGGATTTGTTTTTGACCTGTCTACCCATGCCGATACCCATTCTCGCGGACGTTATTCACGATGCTGCCGAAGTGTCAAAAAAATCTCAAGCGCTCGAAGTCACCCATCTTCCCGCGAGCTCCATTGCTCTTGCCATGCCGCTCGAATCCGCCAGTCCCTTTCGGGCAATATCGTAGGCTACGCCGTGATCCGGGCTTGTTCGGATAAACGGCAAACCCATTGTAACGTTTGCACTTTCTCCAACGCCCGCGAGTTTGAGCGCCACGAGCGCTTGATCGTGATAGCAGGCCACCACCCCATCGTATCGTCCAGCCAGGGCATCTCTCATGACGGCCTCTGCAGAGAGCGGACCAACGACGGCGAACCCCTCGTCCCGCAGGGATGCGATGACCGGCGCGATGACGTCCATCTCCTCGCGGCCGATGAGCCCACCCTCTCCGGCATGGGGATTGAGCCCAGCGACTGCGATTCTCGGCTCGACGTGCCGGCCGAAGCTCGAGGCAGCCGCGTGCACATGGCGCACGGTTCGGGCCAGGCGCTCGGACGTCACTTCGTCAGCGACCCTGCGAATCGGCAGATGCGTCGTGACAAGCCCAACCGAAAGCCTGTCTGAAGCAAAGACCATCGTCACAGCATCGTCTGCCAGGCCTGCCCGCCGCGCCAGGTGCTCGGTATGGCCGATAAACCCTGGATGCACCGAAGAGATCGCCGTCTTGGAGACCGGTGCTGTGACGAGCCCAGCCGCGCGACCTTGCATCACCGCATCCACGGCAGCCTCGAGGCACTGCCACTGAGCCACAGCCGACGCCCGTCCAGGCTCGATGATCGGGGTGTCTGGCCCGTCGCAAGGGACGACCGTCACCACGTTTTCATCTGAAGCAATCGGGGTGGCGCGCATTTGCACGTCAATGCGGATATGTGCAGCGTCGATGGCCTCGCGTAGGCTCGGCCAGTGCCCGAACACAATCGGCCGGCATTGCTGCAATGCGAGGGGCAAAGTGCGAGCTACGACTTCGGGTCCAATACCCGCTGGATCACCAAGCGTCAGCGCGATTACAGGCTTCATGGCAGGATGGGCTATACAACAAGGACTGTCCATGGTCCACACGAAAATGCAGGCGAGGGCCTGTCTTTTTTCCACCTATTCCATCCCGAGGTGAACTATTTCAATCCCACTACTAAGGTTATGAAAAGCTTTTTGATTAGACAAGAGATTTGGCCCGCCACTTGACGGCGCACACATGCTCCACTAATCTCAAAAATATGTGTAGCGTCCATTCTGTCGGACATCATCATATTTTACAACCGGCTTTATCTGGCTCGCTTTTTGAAGGAGGTTTATTAGTCATATGCAATGGCAGGTAATTATCCCGGGGGACGAAAAAGGCTCTGCCGCGACAGAGGTGCACGTCGACGCCGAGAATTGGCTGTCAGCCCTACGGCTCGGCCTACAGAAATGCGGCATCACCGGACAAGTATTTTCCAACATCTCCTGCAACATCAAGCCCGACCAATCGGTCGAGGTTCGCGACTACGTTACAAACAAAGTGTTTCTTCTGCGACCTGGGGGAGAAGCGCCAAGGGCCTCGGCCGCTCCGGCTCCAACCGCGCCAAGAAAAAGTCATCCTGTGGACTTTGGCACCACCCCGGCCTTGATAAAAGACCTCCCATCTCACGAATTGTTCTACACTCGAGACGAGGTGCCCGACGACGGTTCGGACATCTGCTTCCGCGAACGACTCATCGCCATTGCCCCTAAACAGTCCCGAGACGACGCGGCGCAGCTCGTGCAAGCCTATTTCATGCAGGCCAAAGCCATGGGCGGTATCGACGGCGCCAAGCTCTTTGTCAGCGTGCAAGTCTTCGACCACAAGTTTTCCGAGCAGTCGCAGCGCCCCGCCGTGGCCGCGCTCACATGGAAACAGTGGAGCCCTCGGGCTCCCAGGGTCATCTTCCCGCTGTCTGGCTCCCAAGCCATCTCGTTGGCCCTGAGCCAACCTCCTGCGCCAGCGACCGAAGAAGAAACGACCGAACACCCAAAGCCGACGGCGACCGAGCCGGTCAAAGCGCACACCAAGCCCCCTGCAGCGACCGAGCCGGTCAAAGCGCACACCAAGCCCCCTGCAGCGTACGAGCCGGTCAAAGCGCACAGCAAGCCCCCTGCAGCCTACGAGCCGGTCAAAGCGCACACCAAGCCCCCTGCAGCGTACGAGCTGCTCAAAGCGCACAGCAAGCCCCCTGCGGCGACCGAGCAGGCCAAAGCGCACAGCAAGCCCCCTGCGGCGACCGTGCAGGCCAAAGCGCACAGCAAACCCCCTGCGGCGACCGTGCAAGCAAGCCCAGGCCGAGCGCCCCTGTCTCTGGAACACCCGAGACCGCTGCCGCCGCTAGCCGTGGCCGCGCCTCCCATCTCCCCTTTCGTCACGGCCACGGCGCCGGAACCTGAACTGGTGATCGACCTCACCGCGCTCAAGCCCAAGTCCGAGCCTCCGGTGGCTGCTCCACCGCCTGCTCCCATGCCACCACAGCACGAGGCACCTCGAGTCGAACGCCACTCATCGTCGCCAAAGCACAAGGCCACCAGGGCCATGGGTATCGACGACCGGATGGTCGTCGCGTTCGAGCGAATGCACGAGATCTTCGGCATTAGCGATCACGACCAAGCAGCTCGGTTCGTCATCGAGTTGTGCCACGAGCTCGTGGAGGCCGAGGCTGCCAGCTGCATGCTCATCTCTCCTGGGCAGTACGAGCTCTACATCGCTGCCGCCACCGGCTCGGCCAAGGACATGCTCCTCGGCCGTCGCATCTCCTTCACCAAGGGGATCGTCGGCTTTGCAACACGCACGAGCTCCGTGATCACCTGTTCCGATCCAGTCGGCGATCCTCGATTTGATCAAACCTTCGACACGGTTTCTGGATTCGAAACGCGCAATATCCTCGTCGCGCCCATTTGTTTCGAAGGTCACACCCTCGGAGCCATCGAGCTCATCAACAGCCCAAAATCCGCCGGGTTTTCCCAGGACGACGCCAATATTCTGTCCTACGTGGGTGGATCGTTCGGCGAGTTCATTCAAACCTCGCTTCCGTCCCGAGAAGCGGAGTTCAGCGATAGAGACTTCACCTCGTTTGAGCACCGCCAGGTTGCTTTCAGCCCAACGGCCGGGCAACCAGCCAACTACGCGCCCATATCGCAAACCCCCCCTCCTGTCCCTTCCTTTGCGAAGAACGAGCACGCACCGGCTGGCGTCAAGAAATCGCAAGCACCGAGCCTCAGGTGAGCGTCAGGAAAGACCAGCCTCAGGTGAGCGTCAGGAAAGACCAGCCTCAGGTGAGCGTCAGGAAAGACCAGCCTCAGGTGAGCGTCAAGAAAGACCAGACGCCAACTGGCGTCAAGAAAGACCAGGCTCAGACGAGTGCTCCTCCGCGATCGTCGCTCCGGCCATCGCAGGGTCCGTCGCAACGCAAGGGCGGCAAGAAAAAGAAATCAGGAAAGCGCTAAGCGCTGCCTCTCTGGAGAGCTTTTTGGGGGCAGGCTCCTAGTGGCTAGTACTGGAGCAACGCACGAACTTCCAGTCCCTGGAGCTTTTCGCGGCCGCAGAGAAACTCGAGCTCAATCACGAAGGACGCGCCAACGATCTGCGCGCCGCGAGAATGGACAAGGCGTACCGCCGCCTCAGCCGTGCCACCAGTGGCCAAAAGGTCGTCCACAACGAGAACCCTGTCGTCGCGACCCACCGCATCCTCATGCATCTCTAGGCAATCCGTGCCGTATTCGAGCGAGTACTCCGCGCTCACCGTGGCGCGCGGGAGTTTGCCGGGCTTGCGCACTGGCACGAATCCCACTCCCAGAGCGCAGGCCACGGGAGCTCCGAATATGAACCCGCGTGACTCCATGCCTACCACGGCCGTCACACGGCCTCGATAAGGCTCAGCGAGGAGCTCGATCGCCGTGGCGAGTCCTCGGGCATCGCCCAGCAGGGGCGTAATGTCTTTGAAAACGATCTCGGGTTTGGGGAACCCTGGAACGTCCTTGATCAAGCTGCGCAGCCTATCTATTCTCGCGTCCATCTTCGCTCCTTGTCGGCAGATAACTCAACGGATTCACAGGTTCTTCTTGTTTGCGCACTTCGAAGTGCAGATGCGCCTCGCGAGCGCTTCCCGTGCGTCCAACCTCGACCACTAGGGCGCCACGCTCGACGTTGTCCCCCTCTTTTACCAAATTGCGGGCCGCATGGGCATACACGGTCACGAGGCCTTGCTCGTGCTTGATGATCACCATGTTGCCGTAGCCCTTGATCCCATCGCCGCTATACAAAACCTTGCCCGATGCCGCTGCCCGAACCGGAGTGCCCTCTGGCGCTTTGATGTCCAAACCATCGTGGGGGGCCTTGCCCCTCGCATCAAAGACAGCCATCACCTCTCCCGCAAGGGGCCAGGAAAGACAGGACTCTCCCACGCATGTACCGGTCGCGGCGCTGCGAGGAGTCTCACCTCTTGCCACAGAGGATTCCTTTGGCTTTGGCAGAAGACCATCCCCAGGCGGAGAACCATGTACTGTGGGAACAAACACCTCGCCCCGGCTTTTGAGCTCGTCGGGGCTTGCGATGTTGTTGAGCTCGGCGACTGCCGCGGGATCGGCCCCATACCGACGACACAGGGCCTCGAGGGTGTCACCGCCGTGCACTGCCACCCACACCCCACGGAGCCGTAGCGGCGCGACATCTGTGGTCGCGCAGCTACTCGACACCAGCAGCATCGACACGATAGCAGCAAGGAGGTGCGTCCTGCGTTGACACATGGCAACGACATTACCACGCAGCTTTGAGCAGCTTAAAAAAAGCGAGCGCCGCCACATCACGGCCCACTTAAAGACCGCGAAGCAAATCGTCGACAAGGGAGCCCGGCGCACAACTCGAGTGCAGCGTTTGGTCGAGCTGCAACGGGGTTGCAGAGGCGATGCCACGGCCCACGAGCCAGCCGTCGGAGCCAGGCACTTCCTCGTCGAGCACAGCCGGTCCTCCGAGCCAATAGTAAGCGGAGCCGCCCGGAGACACTCGGCGATCCACGACCCAGGGATACCGTCGCTGGCCAAGGGGAGCGAGTTGCGGTCCTTGAAATTCGCCTTCTGGATAATTGAGGTTGAGCAGCAGCGGCGACGGCGAGGAGCATGCGAGCACGGCTAGCGTGACGTCCCTAGCGCTGCGAGCAGCGGCTTCATAGCTCGAGCCGTGGACGAGACTTGCGGCGATCCCGTGCACCCCTCGCACCACAGCCTCGCGGGCGGCAGCGACGGTTCCAGAGTAGATGACGTCCTGTCCGAGGTTGGCGCCGCGATTGATCCCCGAAAGCACGACAGCGGGCATCCGCGGCAAGAGCCCGAACAGCGCCAAGTACACGCAGTCGGACGGCAAAGCCTCCACGGCAAACCGACGTTCACACATTTCTTCCACAAACACCGGACGATACAACGTCATGCCATGGCTGGTGGTCGACTGGCCGCGGGCTGGAGCCACGGTCCAAGTCTCGACCCCATCCTGCCCTGCGAAGGCTCTTTCCAAGGCAAGCAAACCTGCCGCGCCGATACCGTCATCGTTGGTGAGCAGCACGATCGGGCGTTCGTTCATGTGACTGTGCCTTCTCTCGTCCCCCACATGTTGGATCCGCGACCTCCGACAGGAGGCAAAAAAAAAGGCCCGCGGCAGTTTCTGCCACGGGCCCAGCTTTGTCGGGGCGAGAGGATTTGAACCTCCGGCCTCTTGACCCCCAGTCAAGCGCGCTAACCAGGCTGCGCCACGCCCCGGGAAAAGCGACCCTTGTGTACCAGAGGGTCGCAGTCATATCAAGCCCGAAATCGGCGCCCCACGGATTCCGCGCTACTGTCTTTCTCGCACGCCGCCGCCAGGAGCTTTTCGCCCGCCGCGAGCGCAGCCCGTACCGCGCGTTTGGAGATGAGAGTGTAGATGCGACAGCGTCCGGCGCAGGCGCAGCAAACGATACGCGCAGACTTGAGCACCGCGAGATGTTTGGACACCGCGGTCTGCTCGACCTCGAGAGCTTCCATAATCTCCGAGACGTTCATCGGCCCACGCGCGAGCTCGCTCACGATCCGCAACCTGATGGGATGCGCGAGTGCCCCAAAGATCTGCGACGTTCTGTCTTGTTCGTCTCTTTGTTGTTTTTTACTCGCCAAGTTCTTTCCTCCTTGCGGCAGGGGCCGCCAGCAACTCGGCGAGCCCCGAAGCCCTCAAGACGCGCGCTTCGCAAGCAGTGCGTATCGCAGAAGCGGGAGCGACGATATCGACCTGCGCCTTGGCTCGCGTCACGGCGGTGTAAAGGAGCTCGCGGCTAAGGATCCTCGAGTGCTGACTGGGCAACACGATTAGCACTTTCTCGAACTCCGATCCTTGGGCTTTGTGCACTGTCATCGCGTAGGTAGTTTCATAGTCCCGGATCTGTGTCGGCGCCAAGCTTCTCGCGCCGCTCTTGCAGCGAAACACCACCGAAGCTCTCTGTCCAGTCAGTTCCACGACTCCAACCTCTCCATTAGAGAGATCGAGTCGCTGGTCATTGCTGCGCACGAGCACCGGGCGTCCGTTGTACCACGGTCCAGGCATGGATAATCCAAATTTCTCCTCGAGCGCTCGTTCAATGGCCTGGCTCACTGACTCGCAACTACTCGGTCCGCGCCGATGAGCGCACAGGACACGGACTTCGCTGAGCAACGCGAGTCTCGCCAAGGCATCGTTGGACCTCGCATAGGCCCTAAGGTGCGGTGCGATGAGCTCTACGACGAGTGACTCTGGTCGCAAGGTGTCCACGATGTGTAACCTGGCCTCGCCGCTCGAACCGAGCACCCCGAGCGCAGTATCGGCGTCGCCTTGCCTGATGGCCGCAGCGAGCGCGGCAATGGCACCGTGTTGCGCAAAGCGATGTGTCTGCGAAAGGGCCACGACGCAGGAAGGAAGGTCTGCGTCTGCGGGTGACTTCGATGCCGCGACCACGATATCCGAAATCAAAGACCCTGCCTCGACCGACGCGAGTTGGTTTTCATCGCCGATGAGCACTAGACGTGCGCTACGCGGCATGGCCTCGAGCAGCCGCGCGAACAATCCGACATCGAGCATGGACGCCTCGTCCACAGCGACGACATCAGCAGCGATGATGCCGGAGCTCCACGCGTCGGAGAGGGCGCGGTGCACTGTGCTGGCGCGCACGGGTAGAAGCCGCAGAAGCGAGGCTGGGATACCACACCCCGCGAGGCTCGCGGCCACACTGCCCAAGGCCTCGGTCATTCGCGCCGCCGCCTTGCCCGTCGGAGCGAGCAGGGCGATGCGCTGCGGGCGTCGTCCGAGTCGCTCGTCTCGCTCGAGCAGGAGCAGCAGCGCGCGCGCCAGCGTCGTCGTTTTTCCCGTCCCAGGTCCTCCTGTGATCACCGCGAGGCGCCTCGTCGCGACGGTGCGCACGGCCTTCACTTGCATGGGGGTCGCCCATTGCCGCGGGGTAAAGCGCTCGACCGAGGCTTCGATATCCTCCCCATGATCTTGCGAAAGGCCGCTCGCGAGCTCTCGCAAGCGAAGGGCAACATCGGTTTGAGCGCGCCACATGCGATAGAGATACAGCCGCCCCTGCGAATCGAGTACGAGTGGCGCCACGCGCTGGCCGTCGCTGACACACCGGGCCTCCTGCAGTGCCTCGATCCAGTTCTTGGCGCTAGGGAAAGCACCGGTCACGAGAGGCAGCCCCTGTTCGTCTCTGGGCTGCGTCCCGGCGATGCGCTCGAGCTCCACGCACGACTGTCCACAGCGTGTCGCGGCGCTGCACATTGCCCCTGCAAGGGCGACGGCCTCTTCCTGAGTGCTCGACATGTGTGTGAGCAACTGTGCGAACGCGATATCGATAGGCTCGAAGAGACCACTGTCCAAGAATCCATCCAGCGCAGAGCTCATGGCTCCCCCCGGTTCTTCGCCACACCCAACGCAACGGCCAGGGCATCGAGCATCTGCCGGCTAGGCCGATCCCGAAACACCCCGGAGAAGGGCGCGAACCTGCCGGACATGCCGCGCAAGAACAAGGTCAAGGCTCCGCCGAAACAGCGTTCCCAGCAAAAGTCAGGGACTCTGCTCGAAAGATAGCGATCGAGCGCCAAGGAATAGAGGTGGTACTGCAAAACGTAGTGGTTGTGATACATCGCCCGCGACAAAGACGCGGGCGCGTACGCTTCCTCGTCGTCGCCCAAGTAGGTGCTCTTGTAATCGAGCAGGTAGTACAAGCCATCGTGCTCGAAAACCAAATCGATGAATCCTCGGAGGTACCCTCGCAAGGAATGATGCGATAACTTCGACATGTGCTCGGCATAGCTTGACTGGGCTCCACCATGCTCTGCAAAGACGCTCCTGAGCCTCGCAGTCCAGGAGTCCTTGGCCCCCTGTTTTTCCTCGTCAACCGGCAACAGAAAATCGAGCTCGGCGGCCACATAGCCTGGCCGCAGCGCGCTCAGAGTCAACCCCGGGACATCGCACACAAGCGGCGCATGCAGCACCTCCCACAGCCCTTGGGTGATGGGAACGCGCCACTTATCGACATCGAAACCATACGCCGCGAGCCCCTCTGCCGCACGACCCTCGAGATCGCTCAGCTCCAACCTCCCGAAGGGCAAACCCTCGAGCACCTTATGGAGCATGTCTCCAGCCGTCGAACCCCTCTCGAAATCGAGCAAACGCGCTTCTAGCCGCGGTGGTCCACTCATGGGCGCAGGATAGACTCGCGCAGTGGCTAACTCATCCTGCTCGACCGACTCGCTCGCCTCGCCATGGGTCGCGCAGAGCGATGTGAAGCTGAGCACAAGAGCTCTTTGCGCCACGACGGGCTTTGTTTCCCTCAAAACCAAGTGTGGCGCTTCCAGGCTCGTCTGTTGTGCCATGGCATCACAGATGGTCACGCATTTCGGCTCTTCCTCTGGCACGCGAATCGCAATGACCTTTTGGCCAGTCCACCCTTCTGCGCTCCTTTCCGCCAGAAGCTGGAGATCTTCGATGAAGGCGTCGTCGTCGCGGGCCGCAGCGTCTTGCATCGCCGATATCGGGTCCGAAGCACCAGGGTCGGCGTGCAGCAGCCAGGTCATCGCGCGAAGCGATGCGTCGAACGCCCCATCGAACACCACGCAGCGACGCTTGGCCCTCGTCAGCGCGACGTAGGCGAGCCGCAGCTCTTCCTCGAATTGCTCGAGCTGCGCTCGCGCAGCGGCGGGATTGCCCTCATCAGGGAGAATCCACCCACATCTTCGACCACCGAAGGACAGATCATGAAAGACGACGACCTTTTCTTTCATCTTCCCAGTTGTCGTCAGCCAAAGCCCAGGACAGTACACCTCGTCGAACTCCAATCCCTTGGACTTGTGCACAGTCATGACGCGCACGGCCGTGGCATCCGCGCACAGTCGCAGCCCATGGTCCTTATCCTTCTCCTGCCCACCTAGCCTCGCGAAAAGCCACCTCCACTGCGCAGAAAGCGGCGCCCCGGTCTCCCGGGCCGCCAGGGACATCAGCTCGGCCACATGCTCGTAGTTGACGAGTTGACGCAACCCATCCTCGCGCTCGAGCAGTCGCTCTGCCCGGCTCTTGTTCTCTTCTGTCTGCTCGAGAATACAGCGCAGCGCCGACAGGGCTCCACCGCACTCCCAGTGCGTCAACGCCTGCGTGAGTTGATGACCGATCCTCTGCCAATCCGACTCGCCTCGATCCATTTCCACGAGCCTATGAGCCGTGTAGCCCAAAAGCGGCGTCAGTAAGGCAGCGCGGAGCTTGCGCTGATCCGCGAGATCGAGCAGAGCGGCAAACACGGTGCACAGGTCAGCGGCTTCGTCCGCCGCCAGCACGTTGCCCTCTGCGACGCCAGCAGCCGCGATTTTCCGCGCCCGCAAAGCGGCCATGACCTTTTCGACATCCCGGTTGCGCCGAACGAGCACCGCGACCGTCCGATCGCACCCCACAAAGCCCCTGCGTGCGATCTGCTCTGCGGTCATCTCGACGGCGATGCGCAGAGCCTCACTCTGACTCAGCTTGCCAGAAGCCCCGCCAAAGGTCTTTCGAGACAAATAGACAATTTCGAGAGCCGCTTCGTCCTCGTCACGACTCGCTTTTACGAAAGAGGGCAGCGCGGGTTCGAAGGAGATCCCCGAGTTTCCAAATGGCTTGTCACTCCTCGTAAAAATGGCGTTGATGGCCCGAACGAGCGCAGGCCTCGAGCGCCGGTTCGTCTGGAGCGTGTGCGTTTGAGCCGCTTCACCCCTAGCCTCTAGATACGCGTAGACATCCGCGCCGCGAAAACCATAGATGGACTGCTTGGGATCGCCGATGAGAAACAGAGGCAACCCTGCGCTGGCGAACACGCGCCGAAAAATGTCGTACTGCTGCGCGTCCGTGTCCTGAAACTCGTCGACGAGCGCCGCTCGATAGCGCTGGCGCAGAGCTTGGGCGAGCGCCTCGCCTTGCTCCCCTTTTAGGGCTTGGGCGAGGCGCAGCACGAGGTCGTCGAAGGTCATCACACCGTCGCGCCGCTTGCACGCCTCTACCTCCTTCTGCGCGAACGCCGAGAGTCGACGCAAAAAGTGGCGCTTCTGCGTCATCGCGAATCCTGCGAGCGATTCCCGCAGTCCTGCGATCTGGCTCAACAGTTCGTGTCTAGGTTCCTCAAACCCCTTGTTCATCCGGAATGATCCCGAAGCGAGCAGGCCGAGCTTTCCCTCGTCCGCGGTCGACACCGGCTCTCCTTGGTCGAGATACGTGTCCAGCCATGCGAGCAGTGACTCTAGCTTCCCATTGCCGTAGTTTCGCTTGTTGAATCCGGAGGCGCGGTAGAGGAGCTCTACCACGGTCTCACGTTGCTCGTTCCACGTGGCCCGGAGAGCCTCGTGGCAACTTAGAATCGAAGCGTACCGGTCATCGCCCCGAGGTGCGCTCTGCGGAAAGAGCACCGGGTGCTCGAGAATTCGATCCAACTGCGCGAGAAGCAGCGTCGCATCGACGAAGCCCACCAACTCCTCGGGCACGACCAAATCCCGCACGACCCGAGCAAACCACGAAGGTGCGCTGTACACCTCTTGCGCGAGGAACCGCCGGACGATCTCCTCGAAAAGCTCCCCTGTATCGGCGAGGATCTGCGCGCCGGCCGGGACAAAGGCCAAGCTGCCGTGCTGCTCGAGCAACCGGCGACAGAGTCCGTGAATGGTATAGATTTCGGCCTGATCAAACGAGCGCAGAGCTTGTTCTAGTCGCTTTCGGGCTCTTAGCGCCTCGGCAGGTCCTCTTGCCATCAAGCTCGCGGCGAGCTCATCGTCTGCGCTTTTCGACTCAAGCTGCAAAACGACCTCGGACAACCTGTGGCGTAGACGGTGTTTGAGCTCGGCCGTAGCCGCCTCGGTGAAGGTCACGACGAGGAGGTTTTCCACGGTCGCGGCCAACAAGGGATCGGCGAGCATACGCAGATACAGCGAGACGACGTTGTAGGTCTTTCCAGTGCCAGCGCTCGCCTCGATGAGATGCGTTCCACGCAGGGCCACGGTGCCAATATCGAGGGGTTGACCGGTCATGTGCATTTCTCAGTTTTTGCAGAGCAATGCTCGAAGATCGGCCCAAAAACCGCCGCAGAGAGCTCCGCGAATGAGAGCTCCGGGGCTGCAGGATGTTCTTCGAGCAGCTCGAAGTCGCTGTGGCCGAACAGATACCGAGTTATCGTTTTCTCCGCTGCGTCTCCGAACGCTCGCTGGCCCGGCGGTTGCCACTCGAGGCGGGCCAAATCCCATGCCGTGGACTCCGATTTTCCTTCGAAGAGCGCCTTGGAAAAGGCAAATGACGCCCCGGAAAAAAGCCGCAGCGGGACTCGAGCGGCCATTTGATAGAGACCGACGAGCTGGGCGAGCCTATCCACGGCCCAAGGTCCCGCTAGGGAGGGCATCGTCCATGTCTCGACAAGGTCTCCGGGCCCTCTTCTCACAAGTGCACTTGTCCCTGCCGCGCTGCTCGTCCCCGCACCACACATCGCCAAATGGCGCACCCAGGCGTGAAGCAGCCGTCTTGGATTGCGGGAGGACGTGACCTCCAATCGGCCGCGGCTTCGGCGTCCACTCAGCACACCGACGACGCACTCATTGTGTCCACCGGCGGGTAAGTCGACCTCCACCAAATGGTCAGCCACGGTTTCACCCAGATCGAGTCCATGGGCGACCTCCCGAAGAAGTCTGGTGGAAGCGAGCAACTCCTGGCAGCGCGCTCGTCCGAGCTCGCCGGGAGGCAACACTCCTCGCGCCAGTATGACCTCGACCACTGCCGCGGGGTCTTTCCGCTGCATGGCCTCGCGCAGCAGTGTCTCGCGGAGCTCGTACTCGGCCAGGCCATCGCGACCCGCGGGTTCGTACCCTGGCAGTGTCGGCATTGCTGTCTTTGGCATACCCGCGCCGAGCACGCGCGTCCACAGGTGCAAAAGAGGGCGCCCGAGCCCATGCACGAGATCCTCCAAGAACACGACCCCGCTTTCCGGGGCTGCCTCGGATTCGGCAAGCGCGCCAGAGATGGCTTTGGAGGGCTCATGCCTCGAAAGGAGCGCAGCGGCGCAAGCCCTGGTCGCCTCATCTGTCGAAAATACTCTCGAGAGAGGGTCGCCATCGAAATACGCCGGCGCAAATCGCGACAGCGGATGCTCCACCACGAGATGTTTGCGGATGTCCTCAGGCGAGGACCGCGCGACCTCCACGGCAGCCTCAATGATTTCGTCCACCAAAACCGAGGGCGCGCGCATCGTGCCGTCTTGCTGCGACACTCCACTGTACGTCGCCACGAACCTCCGTCGCGCGCCGAGCAGCGCAGCGAGCACATTCCTCTGATCTTCAGCCCGAGGTGAAGGGTCGAGCAGTCGGGGGCTCTTTGAGAGCAAATCCATCGAGGATCTTTGGACAGACCGAGGCAATTCACCGTCGTTCATCCCCACCACAAATACGGCCCGGGCGGGAATTCCCGCAGCCGCGGACAAGGAGGCAAACTCGACGCCTCCACGGAAATGGTCTCGGCGGGCCGCGGCGTTGACGATCTTTGGCAACAAAAGAGCACGCGCCGTTGTGGCATCGATGGGCTCTTCGAGCCCGGCTTCCTGTGCGATCGCGACGAACCGTGCGAGGGTTTCGCCGATCGCACGCCGCTCGTGCGCGCTTCTGCCGCGCTCCAAAGAGAAGTCCTCGACTGCCGAGAGTATCAAGGCGCGCCAAGAAGGGAGAAGATGGCTTCCCGCGAGCTTGGTCAGATGCGTTTTGAGCATCTGCGCGGCCTGCGCCAAGGCTCCGAGCACAGGCGCGAGCTCACCGCTGGTTTGTCCGGCTGGCGCGATCCCACAGACGAGTGGAGCCTCCTGCTCAGGCACGGCATATCCCAGAGTTAAGCGCCGAAGGCCGAACATCAATGTGTTTTCGTCGAGCTCGCCAAAGCCATGCGCAGCCCGGTGCGCGCCATCGAGCGCGAATCGAATGGAAGCGCGCTCGATAAATCCGCGCACTGTCTCCACATCTGACTCGGACAAGGCAAAGCGCT
>JALOQD010000009.1:1709-34152 GCA_025453525.1 Myxococcota bacterium | reverse complement strand
ATGAGCCCCCTCGGGGCCCAAAAGCAAAAGGGTCCACCCCTCAAAAATGATGAAGGTGAGTCGTCCCCCCCGGGTGCGCAATTCATTTTCGGTGGAGGTTGTAGGATGGCGCCGAGAATTGCTCCCCCCCGGCCAGAATGATCAAAGCATAAATGAAGCGAAAGAACCGAGTGAGCGCTTTCAGGCAGGCGTCGAGCACCCGACCTGTGATCACGATGGTGAGAAGTATCCGCTCCATGCGGCGACCCTATGCAAACGGCGAAGTGGGTGCAAGTGGGCCCGGCGATCGCAGCCGGCGAAGAAGAAAAATTGGGTGACATCGGAGCCGAAGCCGCCTGGCCCGGCCCGGTGGGTCGGTTTTTTTGTATGGTGACCGGATGATTTCTTCTTGAGTCAACTACCCTGTATCACTATCCTAAACAGGCAAAAAGGGGCGGAAATGGGTAGCATGAATACGGACCGGATGATCAGGTCGAGAAAACACGCCGAGCCGCTTCCCGCTTGCATTTTCTGGGATCTGTGTTTATCTTCTTCCCATAATGGGAACTAATGAACGTAATCGCAAAAAGCACACTTCTCGAAGCAGCGGAGAAGCTTGGACCAGCCGCTGTTGCCCAAGCAAAAGCCTGGTATCACGAAGCGAGTCGCGCGGAATGGAGAACTTTTCAGGACATAAGGCAGAAGTACAAAGACGCAGACTTGGTCGAGGGCGAGACGGTAGTTTTCAACATCTGCTGGAACCGGTTTCGCTTGGTAGTAAGGGTTTGGTTTTCCGGTCAGGAGATCTACATCAAGTTTTTCGGAACCCACGCCGATTATGAACGCCTGAATTTAAAGGAGTTGCGATGAGAGTCCTTAAAATAAAAAGCCGCAAGGATTTGGAGAAGGCGCTCGCACGCCTCGATGAGATTTGGGCAGCGAAACCTGGGGATGCCGACTGGGATGAGCGCCGAACACTTGTCGAACGGATCACCGTTTACGAAGATGCAAATATTCACATTCCACCACCAGACCCCGTTGATGCCATCTCTTTCCGCATGGACCAAGGCGGGCTAAAACCCAAAGACCTTGTTCCGTTTATCGGAACAGCCGCCAAGGTTTCCGAGGTGCTCAATCGAAAACGGGGGCTGTCAAAGGGCATGATTTGCCGACTTCACGAGGGGCTTGGCATTCCTTTGGCCTCCCTCTTGGGCGTTGAACGGGATGTCCCTGAGGGATTTGAAACAGTTGAGTGTCATCTCCCAACCGATGTGTTCGCCAGACTCGCCGCTTCGGCGGCGGCCAGCGGCGTTTCTGTTTCTGCGATGGTTTCCAGCTTGATAATGGCGACACCTTGGGCGCTGGGGAGTCCGGTTGCCATTACGGATGGCGCTGCCTTGTCACGGTCGACTTCAGAGCTATTCACTCCCGAGGCCCTAGAGAACAGGTTCGCAAAGGCAGGATAGGAGCAGAGCATGTACACCTGTCGCTGGTTCGTCCTATGTGAAACGGTGGTCCACGGTTCGGGGACGAACAGCCTCACCTTGGTGAACACCCTCACGGAGATACGCGCCCCGGAGTTCCCGTCTATGTTCCCGAAATTCGGTTTCGCCGCACTGCTTGAGAGGCTTGGCGAAGCAACAGGCACTCTCTCACTGCGATTCGTCCGTAAGAAGAACGATGAAAACGAGACATTGTTGACAGTTAGCAACGCGTTAGAGCCCAAGGGGGTTCAGTTTTACATGAACTTTCCGGCCGGTATTCGGATGTTTGAACCGGGGCCAATTGAATTTCAGATTGAGGCCAAAGAGGGCGATGCCAACTGGTATAAGGTTGCCACGCAGGGAGTCGTGGCTCTGTCAGCGACTTCACCGACAGCGGTGCAGGCCAGTGATCCTCCCCTATCATAAACGACGGGCACCATGGCAGCGGGGTTGCAGGAATCGCCGTCGCCATGCTTCTATGAAAGGCGATCGCTCTTCCACGTAACTCATCCAAAATGTGGAGGTGGTGGCCAATGGCACGAGTTTCAGGCTTTCTTGTATTTTGTCTGCTCATTCTGCCTGTGTCTTTAGTCGGCTGCGGCGACGATGACAGCGCTTCGCCCAGTGATACCGGCGAGGGCGAAGGTGAGGGCGAAGGTGAGGGCGAGGGCGTCGCTTCGGAAATGACCGACTGCGCCGGCGGCAAGCTGGATTCGGTGACGAATTTGTGCTGGGAGAACCCTCCATCGACCGGTGAGCCCACCTGGGATGAAGCCCTTGCTTACTGTAACGGCCTTAACATTGGTGGCCAGTCGGACTGGCGATTGCCCAACATCGACGAGCTGATCTCGCTGCTCCGCGGATGTGAAGATGGAGACCCGACAGGAGACCTGAGCCGGAGTTTCTGCGAGATGATCCCCGAAGGGTGTGTAACGATGAATAGCTGTGCTGACAGAACCACATGCAGTGAGTGCTCACCCGCGTCGGGGTGCTACTGGGATCCGGCGTTGGGCGGGACGTGCAGTCACTACTGGTCGTCGTCCAACGCGGTCAGTGGGTCCCACGGGTGGTACGCGGACTTCGGCACCGGCTACGTCATGTACGACAGCAAGCCGGACGGTCTCCGGGTCCGGTGTGTCCGTTTGGTCCTTTGATTTCTTGGTTCTAGGCGAAGCCCGGTCGCATTTGGGCAATTGCGCCCCGAGCGGTCCGCCTTCGACGCCGACGGTACGCGAGGTAGCTATTTCATCCCGCGCACAGCTAGCACTTCGCCATCGATGACGCCATAGTCCAGGACAGCTCGTAGGGTGAGAGCATCACCGTGCACTGCCACAAGGCAGGAGGGGCCTCATGAAAAGGTACATTATCTTGTTGGGGATCGCGGTTTTCGTTTGTCTGCTAGTACTCGTCGGTTGCGGGGACAGTGGGGGCGGGAAAGACACGGAGGACACTGGCACAGGAACGGGGCCCGACACGGGCACGGACACTGGCAGCGGGACCGGGGTGGACACTGGGAGCAACACCGATACAGGCACCGGCAGTGGAACCGCGGTGGACACAGGGAGCGACACTGGCACAGGAACGGGGCCCGACACGGACACGACGACGGTGGACATCGGCGCGGAGTGGACGACGACCCCAGCCGGGTCGTTCTGGATGGGCACACCTGACGGGAGCTGCCCTTCGGACTACACCGGCCCCGGCGGCGCGTCGTGCACCTCGGAGCTCGGCCGCTTCGATGACGAGGACCTGCACTACGTGACGCTGACGCACGCGTTCGAGCTGATGCGGACGGAGGTGACGCAGGCGCAGTTCGAGGCGCTGATGGACTACAACCCGTCGGTCTTCGCGAGCTGCGGTGGCACCTGTCCTGTGGAGATGGTGAGTTGGCACGAGGCGCTGACGTTCGCCAACGCGCTGTCGGCGCAGGCGGGGTACGCCGCATGCTACGACTGCACGGGCACGGGTGAGAGCGTGACGTGCGAGCTCAAGGCGGCCTATTCGAAACCGCAGGCCTGCTCTGGGTACCGGCTGCCGACGGAGAGCGAGTGGGAGTACGCGGCGCGGGCCGGGACGCTGACGGCGTTTTCCAACGGGGCGATCACGAATATGGGTTGCTCACCGCTCGACACGAACCTGGACGCGATTGGCTGGTACTGCGGCAACGCGAGCAGCACGCCGCACCCGGTAGCCGGCAAGACGCCGAACGCATGGGGCCTGTACGACATGAGCGGCAACGTGTCGGAGTGGACGTGGGATGGGTATCAAAGGACATATCCCGCCGGTTCAGTCGCTTCGCCGCTTGTCGACCCCGTAGGTCCCTTATCGGCCTCCGACCGCGTGGTACGGGGCGGCGATTCGTTCTTCGATGCGAGATACGCTCGCTGCGGCGATCGCACCTTCGGCACCCAGGGCATCCGCGACAACCTTTTGGGCTTCCGCCTTGCGAGGTCTGTTCCCTAGACACTTGATCGCTTGGACCCTTGACCGGCCGATTTTTTGCTCTCCCCGCGCACAGCCCATTCAGTCGTATTTACATAAAAATACTATGTGCTGCATGCCGCGCAGGCCCTTAGCGAACTGCCCTTTTTGAAAAAATACCAATAATTCAAAGGCTCAATGACTACGGATATCTACGGCCAATTCAAATAGGTATCGCAATACCTGATTATGAATATTGCCGAAGACCTGCGCCGTCATTCACGAAAGCCATCGAGTGATCAAAAACTCGCGCCACGGGGGTTTCACCGCTGGGAGATTCTTACACTGCGAAGTTTGTTTTGCGCCGGTTCCTTCGAAATTTCGATTGACGGGATGAGGTGCCGTCGGTCATTCTCTCGCGCCGTGGGATACGCCCATAATCAAACAAGAACTAGGAGAACATCATGAAAATTAAGACGAATGTTAAGGCTGGCCTCGTAGAGCTCAAGCACGGTCGCTGAGATCGATTCATCTGAGCCCTCGGCTCCCCCCCCCCTTCAAAAAAGCGCGAGCACCCCTTCATTTTGTGAGTAAGAATGTGAGTACCTCGTTTTTGCCCATTCCGTTTTTCCGTTCACCTTCGCACAGTTAAGACCCATTTGTGATAGACTTCTGTTCCACGAAAAATACCACTTGCGTCACGTCCCCCCGCGACAGCACGACCGTTTTGTCGTCGTCCCCATGCCAGCACAAGAAAGCGAGCTTTCTAGTTTGTGGTTTGGCCACCTGCGCTCGAGCTCCGTCGACGCAGCACCGGCACGCAATCCCGCACGAGCAAGCGCGCGGCGATGAAGTCGGCGTGATCGAGGAGCAGGCCCTGGGACACAAGGCGAATGGCGGCCTCTTCTCGCTCGGCCACGGTGCCGTCGGCTGCGGCCACCCGAAACAAGACGCCGAGCAGCTCGACCTTTTCCAGACGCGACGCGACCTCGTTGATGAGGCGAGTGTAGTGGTAGTCCTCGATGGACAGGAGCTGCACGCGCTCCTTCTCGATGAGCTCGACCACTTGTCGGGCGTTGTCCTTACCCAAAGCGTGGACCTCTTCGAGCACCCGTTCGATGGCCGCGAGCTCCTCCTTGGCGAGCTCCAGGTCTGCATAGGCGACTCGGCCAAGCAAGCCCGCCCAGCCGGTGATGCGCTTGATCTCATCAACCGAACGACCGCTCGCCAGACTCTCGATGGTCGCAAACAGCTTACCCAGCTCACCGTTCCCGCTGGAGGTGCTTTTCTTTCCGAAGATCGCGGTCCAGTCCATGGCGTTCTCCTATCCTAGCCGAAGGTTCTCACACGCGCTCGATGCGACTCTAACCACAGGCTCGAGCTCGGCCCAAGCTCTATCGGCCGGACTACTACGAGCCGTGATCGCACGGAGCCCCCAGCTCCCGTTGGTCACCGTTTTTTTTGTCTATTCCCAGGGCGCCTTTTCGGCCTTGACCTTGCCAGAGAGAAAGTCCTTGCCGACCGTGGGATTCATGGCCAGGGTCAGCAGGTCCTCGGGCTTCTTGATGAGGCCGGTCTTGCCGTATTCGGCCTGAAGCTTGTCGAGCTCGGGTTCGAGACAATCGGCTGGCCGGCCTTGGATGGGCTGCTCGTTGCCGAGGATCTTGGCGCTGAACTCCGGATCAATGGGCGCTGGGGTGCGTCCGTACATGCCCTTGACGAGGGCCTTGGTCTCGTTGCCCACGACCTTGTAGCGGCCGAGCAGCACGTTGAACACGGCCTGAACGCCGACGATCTGGCTGGTGGGCGTCACCAGGGGTGGGTAGCCCATTTCGGCGCGGACCTTGGGCACCTCGGCCAGCACCTCCTCGAACTTATCCATCTTCTTTTGGGTCTTGAGTTGGCTCACAAGGTTGGAGAGCATGCCGCCTGGAACCTGGTAAGTGAGGGCCCGCGCGTCGATCCGCTCGGAAATTCGATCAATCAACGGCTCATACTTGGCCCGTATGTCCTTCCACATCTCAGTGGCATGCCCCAGGGCGACGAGGTCGAGGCCCGCATCCTGCTCCGTACCGTGGAGGGCATGGGCCACGGACTCTGTGGCTGGTTGGGACGTGCCACCGGCAAACGGCGAAATGGCGCAATCCAGACGATCCACCCCAGCACCGATAGCCGCCTGGTACGACATGGGCGCGAGCCCGGCGGTGCAGTGCGAATGGAGCACAATGGGCAGGTTCACTGCGCGTTTCAGAGAGCTGACCAACTGGAACGCATCCTTGGGCAAAATAATGCCGGCCATGTCCTTGATGCACAAGGAGTCGCAGCCCATCTGAGCCAAGGTCTTGGCCTGCTCGATATACAGCTCGATGGTGTGGAACGGACTCGTCGTGTAAGACAGCGTGCCCTGCGCGTGCTTGCCCACGCGTTTGACCGCATCGATGGCCCGCTCCATGTTGCGCACATCGTTCAGCGCATCGAAAATGCGAAAAATATCGACGCCGTTTCGGGCAGACAGCTCGACGAACTTGTCGACAACGTCGTCCGCATAATGGCGGTAGCCCACGAGGTTCTGGCCGCGCAGCAACATCTGGATGGGAGTGCGAGGACAGACGGCCTTGAGGGCGCGCAGTCTGAGCCATGGATCCTCGCCGAGAAACCGCAAACAGCTATCGAACGTCGCCCCACCCCAGGCCTCGAGGGAGGCGAAACCGACCAGGTCTAGGAGCGGCGCGGCTTCCATGGCGTCACCGAGGCGCAGGCGCGTGGCAAACAGAGACTGATGGGCGTCGCGAAGCGCGGTTTCGGTAATTTGGGTCATTCTCTACTGGCTCCTTTTGTTTATCTTTCATCGAATACCCCAAAAAAATCGGGGGTTCCCGGCAAGCAAGCAAATCCCTCGCCAAGGGCGAGCCGCTTCCATGTAGGGGGGGTCATTCCTCGCCTAAGTGGCATGAAATCCTATCCATTCAACCGGGATTCCAAACATATCGGCACCCGCCCTTTAAAACGCCAGGTGCGAAGCTGGTTACGCAGGCAGAGCATCGGATGTCCCTGGCGCTTTCCGACCATTGTCCTTCGTTTTTTTCACAGCGGGTGGACCTGCAACACACCGAAACCCGCAGATTAGTGACGCCGGGGTCCTCTTCGGGGCAAGGGTTTCATCGCTCAGTGGAAGCGCGCCTGCACAGGGGCGGAACACAGCGTAGGCTGTTACGCGGCAAAAAGGCACTGGCACCGCAGCCAGCGAGGAGACAGGCCATTGCCCGCGACGCAGCGGACCTCTTCGGTCATTGGGGGACGCAGGCAAGGGCAAACCCCGAGCCACCACACACGAGTCCCTCGCAGCAATCCTCCATGGCTCCAGCGCATATCTCTCCTTGGGTGAGACAATCGCTGTCAGTGCCGCTGTCGGTGTCTTGCTCAAAGCTCTTGAAGGGCGGATCAAAGGCCTCGACCGGCGCAGGCTCGGAGACGTCGTCTTGACCGCCGTGGACCACGCGCACGAGGCCCCGATCCGAGCCGATGAGCAGCCCGCCGCCGCTGCGGAGCTCCATGCGCCAGCAGTCGCCGAACTCGTCGAGGAACGCCGCATTGCCCCCGAGCCACACGAGTGCTCCTGTATCAAAGGTCGCGGCCAGATCGCCGCCCTTGCCGAGCCAGAGAGACCGGGGGATCGACCCTTTCGGCGCGCCTGGCCCAGGGAGAGAAGCGAGCTTCGGGGAGCTGTTCCCAGACAGATCCCACGTTGCGTACCCACTCGAGGCGTCGAGCACATGCAAGAGGCCGTCGTCGGCCAAGGCGATGGCCCGCACGTCGGACAGCGGCGCTCCGGCCTGTAGCACCGAGAGCTGCCCTTGCTCGTCGATGACCGCTAGGCCCCCTTCTCGGGTCTCTCCCTCGAACACGAAGGGCTGGCCCTCATCCCGATCGTAAACGCCGCGCAATCGCTCGATCCCAAGGCCCAAGAGGGCTGAGCCGTCGCCCTTTGGCAAGATGTCCGTGACATTGCTCGACGGCAGACCTCCGATTTCCCCTTCGGACGTTGCAAGACGAACATAATGCTTGATTTCCGAAAGCGACGGCCCGGGACCGAGGATGAACGACGCCGCGCCCCGCGGTCCCTTGTCGGCGAGTACGTCCGGATCGCCGTTGTCGTGGGTGGCTGGCCCGCTGAGCCACACCTTGTCTGCCCCGGCAAACGCGATGTCCGAGGTGAGAAGCGATACCCCGGGTTCGAGGGCCTGATTGATGACGAGGCCGTCGGCAAGGCCTCCGATGAGCGTGCCGTCGCGCCACGTCCCGACCGCGAAGGCATCATCGCCCACCGCGTCGAGCGCCACTGGGCCGGCATCTGGCAGGATCTCCGTTACCTGGTGCGCCAAACCCAGGGGCAACAGCAGTCCCGAGCGATTGGACTGCAGTCGCACCAGCCCTGTCTGCACCAAGAGCCCCTCGCAGGACGCGCCCGGCATTTCGTCCCGCAGACCGACGAGCATTCCCTCGCCTGTTTCGAGGAGAGAACGAACGCCGGACAAGATGGGCCGCTCGACTTGCAAGGAGCCGTCTTTCGCGAACGAAAGGGCGAACAGGCCGAGGTTGCCCAGATGGACGTCGCTGCACGGAGCGGCAAGCGACGCGTAGGTCCGCTTGGTCTGCGGGTCGTAGATCAAGGCGGTCACATGCGCGCCAGGCAAGCGGAGCTGCCCTAGGATGTCGCCGGCCATCTGACCTGTCTCGAGGTCGAGGACCACGAGACCGCCGCCCAGAAGACCACTCATGGTGCTGGTGAGCCTGCCGCCCACGATGAGCAAGCGCGCTTCCGAGTCGAGGGCCAGATCGCTCGGACCAAAGGCGCACGGGAGCCCGCAACCGGGGAGGCCGAGCTGTCCTTCGCTCGCCACGGTCCTCGCCACCACGCCGTCCCACCGAAGGACTCCGCCGCCCTGCGCGCTGAAATTCGACACAGCGAACAGTGCCGCCTTCCACACAGAATCGAACACCACGTCTCCGACCGACCCCAGTCCAGTGCCTTGGTCACCGGGCGAGAAGAAGGACACAAGGCTGGGAAGTACCCGCGCCACGCCCGAGCCGAGCCCCGGGCCGTCGAGGTCGTGCAGAGCCGCAAATACCGCGCCAGTCGAAGGATCGATGGCCAAGCTCCCGACGCTGTCTGTTCCCAGCTCGGCCATGGCGAAGCGCTGCTCCAGCTCCAAGGTGTCGGCATTGAGACCGAGCAGGCCCTGGTTCGTTCCCACCCACAGGTAGGCGCGGCTGTCGCTGCGGTCCAGGGCCATGGCCATGGGCACGGCCTTCACCCCCGGCTCGACCTCCAGCTCGTGCAGAGTCACAGCGTCGTTCTCAATGACGAGCAGCCCCAAGCGCGAGAGCGCGATGGCCCGGTCGCCGTCTTCGATGACGTCGGCCGTATCCACGGGTCCGACAGCGCCGATCCACTTGGTCTCCTGCGGCAGCTCGTCGCCGAGGTACTCTACCTCGCCGCTGTCGAGATCGAGGCGCGCCAAGCCAGCGAGTGCGGTCGCCCCAGAGCGATCAGCCGGGTCGAGGACGAACGCCGTGCCGATCCACAGGTGGCGTCCTTGGATGGACAACCCGAGAATGCGGCCGGGAATGCGCTCACCCCACAAGGTCACGTCGAGCCCGGGCTCGTCGCTATCGCTTGTCGTGTCGCTGCTCGTCCCACTGTCGCTCCCGTTCGAGCCGCCGCTGTCGTCCGATTCAGAATCCTGGCTGCCCGAGCTGTTGTCGGAACAGCCCGTCGCACTCGAGAGGAATAGAATACCCGCTGCGAAAACAAGAACCGACCTCATCATGGCTTCACCTCATTTGGGCCGAAGTATAGCGCATCCCGGCCCTGCGCTGCTCAGGATTTCCGGCCAGAGGACAGTGGCGGGAGCCAGAAGCCTCCCTTCAGATCAGTTGTCATTCGCGCAGGGGTTCTGCTACGGTCGTGCGGGCTCGCGCCGCCTAGCTGACGCACTTTGGACTCTGCGCGAAAGGGTTTGAAAATGTATTCTATCGAAAAGCGGCTGTTCGGATATTGGCTCACATTCGGCGGTACCATCGACCGAGCCGAAATGAGCGCCTGGCTCGAGCAATCGCGCGCGCTGCTGTCTAAGGCCGAACCGCCATTTGGCGTGTTCGTCGACATGCGCACCCTTTTACCGCTCACCGACGACGCCCAAATCGCGATGCGGGACGGTCAGCGCTTGTATAAGGAAAAGGGAATGAAACGCTCGGCAGTGATTTTGTCCAGCGCGGTGCTGACAATGCAGTTTCGGCGCATCGCCAAGGAAACAGGCATTTACGACTGGGAGCGCTACATCAACGCCGACAAGGAGCCGAACTGGGAGGATATCGCACTGCGCTGGATCAACGAAGCCATCGATCCGGACAAAGTGCCCTAAACCACATCTCGTTTGCTTGCTCAGGCATGTCGACCGCGCTAGGCTCGCCCTGGTCGCTCTAGTAGCCAAGGGCAGCCACAGGCGAACGGCGACATAGAACCGCGAATATCAACGAGAGCAGCAGAAACAAGAACGGAAATGGACGAACCTCCGAAGCACCCACCTCTGCGCATCAGCCAGATTCCCATTCTGCAGAGCTCCCTGGCAATGAAGAGCCGCGTGCTCGAGGCGTCATACGCATTCAGCGTCGCGGTCTCGAGCGAGCTGGAAATGGAAGCCCTGTGCGATCTCGTGGTGGATCAACTCGCCGACATCTTTCGCGCTGAGACCACGATACTCCTCTTTCTCGACGAAAGCCGCGAGGAGCTCTATGTCAAACGCTGCAAGGGAGGTCTCCCCCTTGAGCCAGGCAGTCTGCGACTGCGCAAGGGAGAGGGCGTCGTCGGTCAGTCGTTCGATGAAAAGCGCCTCGTGTTCCGCCGCGGCGATCCCAGCCCATGGCACGGTGAGTCAGCCGCAGACCCTTTGGCCCCGGAGCATACGATAGCCGCCGTGCCGTTCGAGGCTTTAGAAACCTGCCGCGCCTGCGAGAACAAAACGGCCTCGACCGCCGCCGTGCCGCTCGTCGCCGAGCAAAAGGTCAAGGGCGTGGTAGCCATCACCTGGCCGCGCGGCAGCGAGCGACCGAGCGAAGAGGATCTCCGGATGCTCGACGTGCTCACCGGTCAGATCGCCACTGCCATCGACAACGCCTGGCTCTACTCCGAGCTCAAGCGCCTCAACGAGGGCCTAGAGCTCAAGGTCATCGAGCGAACGGCCGAACTCCACGAGAGCAACCGGCAGCTTCAGACCGCCATCGAGGAGCTCAAGCAGGCACAGACCCAGCTCGTGCAGCAGGAAAAAATGGCGAGCCTCGGCCAGCTTACTGCCGGGATAGCTCACGAAATCAACAACCCCCTGGCTTACTCCATCAATAACATCGCCCTCGGCGAAGAGCGGCTGAAAGCCATGAGCATGCGTTTTGTGCTCATGTCCGTACGCCTGGAGCTTCAGTCTTCGCTGTCAGTGGAAGATAAAGTGAAGGCCGGGATGGCCTTCGTCAAATCCATCGCCGAGCTGCCGAGTTACAAGGAGGATACGCGCTGGTTCCTCAGCGAGCTCTCGTCCCTCGGCGCCGAAGAGAAGCTGGCGCTCTTGCAGGAATTCCTCCGCTACATAGAGGTCAGCGAGGAAAAGAGTACGCCGCGCGACGAACAGATTAGCGGTGTGCGCGGCCTTCTCGAACGCGCCCGGGACGGCCTCAGTCGGGTCAAGACCATCGTTCTCGACCTGCGCAGCTTTTCGCGCCTGGACGAAGCGCAGTTCCAGACCGCCGACATCGACAACGGCATTGCCAGCACCCTTTCCATCGTGGCCCACCTCGCCAAGGAGCGCGGCGTCAGCTTGGAGCAGCAGCGCGGGCTTGCGGCGCCGTACTCGTGCTATTCGGCCAAGCTCAACCAAGTGGTGCTCAATCTCGTGACCAACGCCCTGCAAGCCACCTCCAAAGGCGGCAGGGTCACCGTGCGCACGACCGAGTCCGGCCGCGGTCCGCGCATTGAAGTCGTGGACACGGGCAGCGGCATCCCCGAGGCGCACCTCACGAAAATCTTCGATCCGTTTTTCACGACCAAGCCGGCGGGACAAGGTACGGGCCTCGGCCTTTCCATCAGTTATAAAATCATCGAGGAACACAAGGGAACCATCGCGGTGGAGAGCAAGGTGGGTGTGGGCACGAAGTTCACGATTGCGCTCCCGCCGCGGACACACTGAAGGATTCTAAGGAGACGTGATGAGCGGAAATCATCGAGAGAGCAACAGGCAAATCGTTCCGTTCAAGGCCAAGGTCATCGAGCCTATCAGGCTCATCCCGCTGGACGAACGACTCGCGGTGATCGAGCGCGCGGGCCTCAACATGTTCAATATCCGGGCGGAAGATGTTTACATCGATCTTCTCACAGACAGCGGCACGGGCAGTATCAGCAACGCCCAGCTCGCCGGCATGATGATGGGCGACGAGTCCTACGCCGGCTCGCGCAGTTTCCACAGGCTCGCCGAGACGTTCCAGAATCTCACGGGATTGCCGTACGTGCTGCCTTCTCACCAGGGACGCGGCGCGGAGAAGGTGCTCAACTCGGTGCTCGTTAAAAAGAACCGAGTCGTGCCTGGCAACTCGCACTTCGACACCACCAAGGCGCACATCGAATTCGCTGGCGGTCGCTGTGTCGATTGCACTATCAAGGAAGGCAAGAGCTCACAGACCATGCACCCGTTCAAGGGCAACGTCGACCTCGAGAAACTGCGCGCCACTATCGACGAATTCGGCCCCAAGAACATCGCCTATGTCCTCATCACAGTCACCTGCAATTCCGGCGGCGGACAACCGGTGTCCCTGGAGAACATCCACGCGGTGAGCGAGCTCGCCCACGGCAAAGGCGTCAGGGTTTACTTTGACGCGGCCCGGTTTGCCGAGAACGCCTACTTTATCAAGGAGCGCGAAGCCGGCTATGAAAAAAAGACCATCCCCCAGATCGTAAGGGAGATGTTCGACTGCGTCGACGGATGCACCATGAGCTCCAAGAAAGACGCCATCGTGCCCATGGGGGGGCTCGTGGCGACTCGCGATCAGGGTCTGTACGAAGCGCTCAAGGTTCCGACCATTTTGTTCGAGGGGTTCTTCACTTACGGCGGCATGAGCGGCCTGATGATGGAAGCCCTGGCTCAGGGGCTTGAGGAAGTCGTGCAAGAGGACTACCTCGTTCACCGCATCAGTCAGAGTCGGATGCTCGGAAAGTGGCTTAATGAGGTCGGCGTGCCTATCGTCGAGCCAGTGGGTGGCCACGCGGTCTTCATCGACGGTCGCCGTTTTTTCCCCCATGTGCCCGAGGATCAGTTCCCAGCCCAGCTACTGTGCGTAGAGATGTACAAAGAAGGCGCCGTGCGACCGGTCGAAGTCGGCTCCAACCTCATCGGTCGGGATCCGGACAACGGTGACAACATCCGTCCGGCTCTGGATCTCTGCCGACTCGCTCTGCCGCGACGCGTGTACGGCAAGGAGCACCTCGAGTACGTCGTCGATGTCGCGGACACGGTCCGCAAAACCGAGGGTAGCCGTCGCAGCGGACTCATGTTCGACAAAGAACTGCCGGGCATTCGGCACTTTGTCTCCACATTTAAATACGTGTGACGGCTCGCGAGTCGTCGAGGAGGGGACGCGCTTCGCAGCGCTCCGCCGAAAGCCAAGGGCCTTTCTGAAAGGGAGATGGAAATCATGAGCGGCGGATGGAAAGAGTTTCGCAAGACAGGCAAGGTCACAGAAGAAGAAAACATCAAAAAGCTGGGGCTTCTCATCGTCGACGACGAGGCCGAAATCGTGGAGTCCCTGCGGGAGACCTTTTCGCGCCATTTCGACATCTATCACGCTACCTCGGCGCCCGATGCCCTCGCCAAATTCAAGGAACACTCGCCGCGGCTGGTGATCTCCGATCAGCGCATGCCTGAGATGACAGGCATCGAGCTCCTTGAAAAAATAAAAAACATCGACCCCTCCACGGTGCGCATCCTGCTCACAGGCTACAGCGATATCAACGTGGTCATCGACGCCCTCAACAAAGACCTGCTCTGGAAGTACGTCGCCAAGCCTTGGGACTACGAAAAGCTCAAAGCCCTTTTGCTCGATGCTGCGCGACGCTGCATCAAGGAGGATGGGGCGCGGGCCGAAGAGTACGGGTTTGGCCCTGGTTTTCTAGGTCTTTAAATTCCGGTCTGCGGTACTAGGGCGCTTTGGCCCCTACCACCGCGAGGATCTTCACCACGTCTTTTACGTAGTCTCGCCGCAGCACGTAACTGATGGCCCCCTTTTTCGAGAACACGGCCCTGAGCCTCTCATGGCCCTTGGTCTCGATCTCCTTGGGGGCCTTGAGACTGCTGCGCACGGCCTCATCGCGCCAGTATCGCATTTCGTCCCCTACGGTCATGCCGAGCACTTCCGCACCAAAGCGATGGCGCAGCGCGGTGGTGGACTGGTCGTGCAGCACCACGATATCCTGGCCGCTCGCCCAGACGCGCCGCTTCTTGAGAAAGATGAGGCGCACTTCATCGAGAGAGAGGGCGTTCTCCTGCACGGATTTGTTGGCCACGATGAGAATATCGTCTGGACCGTCGGCAGCTGCGGGGCACGCGATACCGAGCGCCGCGAGGAGCGCGAAAAGTCCGAGTGCGATCGTCATAGGTTTCATGATCGCCTCCTCAGAAGCTCACCGCGATCTGAGCGGCATACATAGACATATCGCCTTTGTAAATCTCTTTATCCAAGAAGAACCGGACGTACTCCAGCTTGAGGGCCAGGTCGGCCTGGGGTCTCACGGTGAGCCCACCGGCCACGTACTGGACGTTGAAGTACGGCTGGGTATCCCGTGTTTTGTTGTACTCGTACACCGCGTAAGGGATGATGCGGATCGGCTCGATGAGCGCAATGGGCAGGGTATAGGCTAGGAGCAAGTAAGCGCCCAAGCCGTTCCAGGAGGCCTGGTAATAACGCCCGGGCGTAGGGTCTTGCGCGGCAAGGGCGAGGTCCATGACGCTCGCTTGCTGGGGCTTGATGACTGTGCCTCGCGTCGTAAGGAGCTCTCCCTGAAAGCGCAGCCCCTTGTACTCGGTGAGCACATGGAAAGCCGCGATGAGCTCGTGGTAGCTGGATAACTGCACCATCTTGGCGCTTTCGAACCCGCCGGACTCGTTGACGGTCACCCGCGGCTCGGAGTCCGACAGCTTGCCGTAGTAGAGGTAGCCACCGGCCTTGAGGAGCAGTCCGGCCGAGTCGTAGGACAGGCCGAGTCCCAAGCCCAAGGCCTTGTTCTTATCGAGATCCCCGATGTCGGTATTCACGATATTCGCGCGGCCATTGGACAGGGTCACCGCGTAGTCGAGATAGGTGCTGCTGCCGAAGAACACGCGACCGAACGCCTGGAGACCGAGTTGCTCCAGGGGCATCATCTGGCGTACCTGTAGGTACGGCACATGAGCTGGGAGCACCACGGTGGGCGCGTGTTCCACGTTCCAGATGCCGTAGGGGGTCACGAATTTGCCAGCCGTGATCCCGAACCAGTCGCGGGGCTGATAGCTGGCCTGGGCCCGGACGATGCGCGTCGTGCCTGGGAAGGAAAGGGCCGTCGTCGCGCTGTCGCGGATCCAGGGGTCGTCCCGCTTGGCGTCTTTGAGCCGCGCGCCCTCGGAGGAGTAGAGGGCTGGCTCGCGGTACAAACCCGCGGGCATGAAATGGAACCCAATCTCCACCGTGGTCGAAAAGGTCTTCGTGGGCTTGGCGTCTACGAACACATTGACGCTCGACATGAGAAAGGTGGGGTAGGGCATCATGTACACCAGCAGAGGGCTGTTGTCTGGCACGTCAGAGTAGGAGAAGGTCAAATCGAAGAACCCGTGCACACTGAGCGTCGGCTCGAATTCCTCGACGAGATCCTCCTCCTCCCACGGTCGCTCGGTGACCTGTTGCTCCTTCATCGCCGCGAGCTCGGCCTCCACTGCCGCGAGCCTGCTCTCCAGGGACCGCGTGGCATCCTGCGCTTCTGACGGTTCGGTCGGTTCTGCCGCCACGGGCTGCCCAGCCGTCGCCGCCGGCACCCCGGGGAGCGGCTCCACTCCCAAGGCGAATCGACCCATGAACATCACGGTCAAGGCGAGCACGCCGCGAAGTGAATGTTTTGTTCGCATGAAGAAGAAATGTCATGAAAGAACGAACGGTCAAATCAAATCGATTTCCTTGAGCTGGCGAGGCAAAGAGCGCTAGAGGCGGATCACGGCGTAGAGCCACTGGCCTTGACGGTTGAGGCGCAAGAGCATGTCATCGCCCTTCTTGAGGGAGGTCGTCGCGGCCTTGAAGTCCTCGACCGAGCGAACGGACTTGCGGTTCACCTCAGTGATGATATCCCCCGGTCGCAACACCTCCGAGGCCGGCGCGCTTTCGTCCACGCCGTCGACCACCACCCCCTGGGCGCTCGGCGGCAACCCGAGCCGCTGGCGCAGCTCGCCGGAAAGGGCAGAGACGCCGAACCCCAAGCGGGCATCGGCCTTGGCCTTCTTGCCCGACGTGGCCTCTCCAGGCTCCGAAGGCATTTCGCCAATGGTGACGTCGAGGTTCTTCGCGTCCTTGTTGCGAATCACCTTGAGCTTGACCTTGGAACCGGGTTTCAAACCCGCGACGGCGTTCTGGAGAGACCGGGAGTCCTTGACGGCCTTGCCCGCCACCTCTACGACGATATCGCCAGCCTGGACACCCGCTGCTTCTGCCGGAGAGCCGGAGGTCACCTCAGCCACCAAGGCGCCCTGACCGTTCTTGACACCCATGGCGCTGCCGAGCTGCTCGTCGAGAGGTTGAAGCAAGAGGCCCAGGTAGCCGCGTACGACTTTCCCGTCCCGCGACAGAGAATCCGACACATGGCGGGCCTGGTTGGACGGGATGGCAAACCCGATGCCCTGACCTTGAGGCGCGATGGCCGTGTTGATGCCCACCACCTCGCCGCGCAGATTAAACAGCGGTCCGCCGGAGTTGCCCGGGTTGATCGACGCATCGGTTTGAATGAATTGATCATAGGGACCGGCGCCGATGACCCTCTCCTTGGCCGATACGATGCCAGCGGTCACCGTGTGATCCAGACCGAACGGGTTGCCGATGGCCACGACCTGATCGCCCACCTTGAGCGCGTCCGAATCGCCCAGCATCACAGTCGGCAGGTTCTTGGCGCCTTCGAGCCGCAGCACAGCCACGTCGGTGCGCGGATCCGTGCCGATCACCTTGCCCTTGAACTTGCGCTTGTCCGAGAGCTGCACCTCGATCTCGTCAGCACCGGCCACGACGTGGTTGTTGGTGACCACGACGCCGCTCTTGTCGATGATGAATCCCGAGCCGAGGCTGCGCGCCTTGCGATCCATCTCTGGCCCGGGCATGCCTTGCGGGCCCCTCGGTCCAAAGAAGAACTCAAACGGGTCCATCCCTCCAAAGGGAGACATGGGCCGGCGAACGACCTGCGAGGTGGAGATGTTGACCACCGCGGGTCCCACTTTCTCGACGAGGGGCGAGAGGGAGATGCGCGGGTCGTAGCTGATCGGCGCCAAGGGCGCATCGTCCTTCTTGGCCTTGGCATCAGCGCCCGCGTCCTTGGACGACGCAGCGCCACAAGCCACAGCCATGGCAGCCGCTAACCCGGCCATTGCCAGCAAGCTCATTAAGGTTGTGTTCTTCGTTCTTAGCATCCGCATGTTTTCCTCCATCGGTTCGGCAAAATAACCCGCGACGGTTCGAGTTTATTTCCGACTCGAGTCCACCAAGCGGATCCGTCCGAGCTCCGGGGGAACTGGTACGTGACGACATCGCTGCTAATCTAGCAGGTAATGATAAAACACCCCAAGCTTCTCCAAGCCGCGCTCTGGCTCCTCGGCGCCTCGATGGTCACCCGGCAAGCCTGGTCCTACATCGCTCCAGTTTCCTTTGGCGCCGATGTCCCTGGGGTGGAGCTCGTCGTACTGCTCGGCATCCTGCTCGCCGGAGCCTCCTTTTTCGACTTCGAAGCCATCCGTCCAGGCAAGAAAGTGCGCGCTGCCCGGGACTTCAAACCCGAAAGCCCGGCTCAGATGGCCGAATCGCTCAAGGCCATGTGCCGCCTCTCATCGCCAGATGTCCCGCTGATCATCGACTACATCATCTACCAGGCCATCGCCGCTCGGGCCTCGGACATCCACTTCGATCCGTCACGCAACGGATTTGCCGTGCGAGTGCGGATCGACGGCCTGCT
Organism: Myxococcota bacterium; assembly: GCA_025453525.1. Classification (GTDB taxonomy): domain Bacteria; phylum Myxococcota_A; class Polyangia; order JAAYKL01; family JAAYKL01; genus JALOQD01. The sequence goes on along the minus strand of JALOQD010000009.1, from coordinate 15,996 downwards.
CACTGATCTGGTCAACATCCCGGTCTCGCTGAGCCACCCCATCGCCAACCGGCTCAAGGTGCTGTCGAACTTGGTGGTGTACCAGGGCTTTCTGCCCCAGGACGGCCGCATCGGACCGGATCGGGACGAGACGTCCGAGGCTGCCGATGCGCGGGCCAGAGCCGCGGACTTTCGCATCGCGTTCATGCCCACCTTGCACGGCGAGCGCATCGTCATTCGCATTCTGGGCAAGACCGCCAAGGGCCAGGGGTTCGTGGAGCTGGGCATGTCCGAGCTCCAGGAGCGATTGCTGCGGCAGCTCATCGCGAGACCGCAGGGCATGATCATCTTCACCGGGCCCACGGGCTCGGGAAAGACCACCACCATCTACGCCTCCTTGAGAGCGATCCAGGAAACGAGTAAGGGCGCCCGGTCCATTGCCACCCTGGAGGATCCCATCGAATACGAAATCCCGGGCATCAACCAGTCCCAGGTGGATGAGCCCAAGAGCTTCACTTTCGACAAGGGGCTTCGCGCTCTGCTGCGGCAAGATCCGGACGTGATCATGGTGGGAGAGATCCGCGATCCCGAGACCGGGGCCATCGCCATTCAGGCAGGCATGACCGGCCACCTCATCATCACCACCGTGCACGCCAACAGCTCGGCCGCCACGTTCTCACGGCTCCTCGAGATGGGGCTCGCGCCCTACTCGCTCAACGCCGCGATCACGGCGGTCATCGCACAGCGCCTCGTCCGCAAGCTCTGTGCGTCCTGTCGATATCCCAGGCAAACCACAGTCAACGAGAAGACCTCCATGAACCTCGAACAGAACCAGGAATTCACCGTATTCGAAGCGCGCGGCTGCACTGGATGCGAGGGCAGCGGCTACTCTGGGCGACTCGCTCTGTACGAGATTCTGGAAGTCAACGAGAACATTCGCACCCTGGTGGGCGCGAGCTCGACACCCGACGTCATCTACGACGCCGCGTGCCGCCATGGCATGCGAAGCCTGTTCGAGCAAGCCGTGGAAGCGGCCCTGCGGGGAATCACGACCGTGGACGAAGTGCTGCGCAGTGTGGTGAGCGAAAAATGACGCGGCAGGGTCTTGTCGTTCAATCGCAATCGTCCGGATCATCCAGCGCAGGATTCAGCTCGTAGGTGTCGTCGCCGTCGCACGCATTGGGCTTATCATCGCAGTTCGTCAGGGCCATGACGTCTTCGCAGGTCGCGCCCTTGTCGAGGCGGACCATCTTGAAGTAGAAAATGTCTGGGCATTTTTGGTTCACTGCCGTCGTATTCGCGTCCGGCGCATGGCACAGGATATCATTCGAACCCAGGACTCTTTGCTCTGAAAAATTCTTCGGCACTGAACCGGCGATGTGATCTTCGTCAACGACCTCGCCGTCGTACTGGGCGTGCCACCGCTGGACGACATAGATCTTGCAGTTGAGCATGCCGGACAACACGTTGGTCATCCCTGGCTTGCCGTCATTGTCCTGGTCGCACTCAGAGCCAAAGGACGCCTCGTCGCAGGGCAGAGCCTTGCCGCCAGAGTCGTTTTTCGGCAGAGGATCGCTCGTCGGGTTTTTGAGCTTGGCGCCGCGCACCTCGTAGACATCGTCGGAGACGAACGGCGTGCCTGGCTTGTTCGAGGTCACGGTCACATGGCGCACCACAGGCTCGAGCCCGTCAATGAACGCATTAGGCACCAGAAGATTGTTTCCAGGCAACTGGAGCTTGGTGATGATCTTGCACGCCTGCTGCGAAATCGTCAGATTTCCCTGGCCGTCGCTGGTGATGGTGTTGAGAAAGTAGGTGCGACCAATGGCGACCTGGGTTTTGATGAGGGGGATACCGGTCTGCTTGATGGGCAGGTTGAGGAGCTCGCCCCAAGTGCCCACAAACGCCGCGCCTGGGTCGTCGCCTTCGCCCTCGCCTTCCCCTTCGCCCTCACCTTCCCCTTCGCCCTCGCCTTCCCCTTCGCCTTCACCCTCGCCTTCGCCCTCGCCTTCGCCGTTTGTCGTGTCCATCGGTTTGGCGCCCTGAATGTCGTCGCCACAGCTCACGGCGAAGGTCATAAGAAGCGCCACAATACCGATCATCGGGAGTTTTTTTGTCGTCATTTCCTCTTTAAATCCTTTCCTCTTAGTAGAGCAGTCCCACGGTCAGCCCACCGTGCAGCACCACCCCGCCAAAGCTAAAGCCCGGATATCCGGGGTTGTTCGTTTGAAATCCCTGCCCAGGCTCCCATGGCTCCTCTGTAACCGAATCCGTTACGTTGTCGGGGATCTCGTCGACCAAGGTATCCGGGTTCTTGTAAACCGTCATCGAGCGCAGGACGAGCAGCGCCAGGGCGAGGTCCACGGTCAACACTTTGTCTCCGAGGGGCAACGTCAAGCCAGCGCCGAGAGATGGCCGCACCACATCGTTGTCCACATAGTTGTATCGGCCAGTCATCTCGGGCATGGGCGAGGGCAAGTAGGCAAAACCGGCCCGCACTGCGAGCAAATCGATGGCCTGCCATTCCAGACCAGCCCGGACATTGACGATATTCTGAAACTGGGGGTCGTAGAAACCACCGAACCAGTCGTTGCCATGCTTGTCGAGGTAGCGGGACCATAGCTCCAAAGTCGCGACGACCTCGGCGCTGAACGGACCTTTTTCGTAGCCCACAGCGGCGGCAATGGAAATGGGCTCGTAACCGAGCACGAACCTGTGTTTCTGCTTAAAGGGCGTGCCTGGTTCGGGCACTTCGTCGGGATTGTCCGAGGGCGCGGCGACGTCGGCGATCTGCACGTCGACATTGAGGCCGATGTCCACATACGCTTCGTGGGTGTAGGTGGCGCCGAACTGCAGGCCAATGGGCAAGCGAAAGGCCACGCCAGCGATGGGCTGCACGGCTGGGGTCACCTCGCCGATGGGGGCGATCGCCGGGGTCTCGAGATTGTTGACACTCGAAACGTACATCCCCACGTCGAGGCCCATGGCCAGACCCACCTTGAGCGCCGCGCCGAACGAGAACCAGTCCACGGGCGAATAGGATATCGCCGGATAGATGGCAAAGATCTCGTCCCATTCGCCCACGCGCTCAAAGTGGAGCTTGTTGGAGAAAAACTGCTCTCGTTCATCGTTGTACCAAACGTCGAAGCCCACCAGATTCGGCACAGGCGTGCTGAGTCCCAGACCTACGCGTAGCCCAGGCACGTCGAAAGACGAAATCGCCACGAGGTGCAACAGGTATGAGCCGCCGAGATCCGTGTTGGTTCGGCTTCGGCCTGCCAGACGCACCGAGGGCACGGGCTGCTGGCCGAGCCAGCCCTTCGGGTCGGTCAACTCCATGCCCTCGGGAACGAGAAAGTCATCGCCCCGTGGGTCTGGCGTGATGGAAAGGTTGCCCCCTGCTCCGTCGAACCCGAGCCAGACGCCGCCCTTTGCAAAAGGCATGAGCGCCGGATTGCGCAGGAGCAGGCTCGGCCCCCTGCCCACAGCGACGCTTCCACCGCCCATGGCCGAGGCGCGGGCGTCATTTCCCAAAAAACCAAGGGAGGTGGACGCCGACGCCATGCTGTTGGAAGCGAGGACAAAGGCGAAGACCTGTCCCACCATGAGAGCCCAAGGCATACGAATCGCAAAAGCTTTTTTCAAGGGGTCCTCCAATGATGAAAAGCTGACATATCAGGAACAGTGCTAGCTGTATAGGCTCATTCATAGCCCTGGAAGCTGTGAAACCTTACACCAAGGCCCGAGACGCAGCGGCGCTTTATGGTCAACGAACAAAACGGTGCTTTACTGAAACACATGGTGAAAACGATGGCCCAAAGGCCCGGCCTTTGCTGCTGGCGCGTCCGCTTCCGCCCGGGTCTGTCTCTCCTCCTCGGGGCCTGCGGGCTGTTGATGGTCGGCCGCGCCTCGGCCGGCTCCGCGCAGTTTGCCGGCACTTGGACCATGACCACCATGCGCCTGACCGTCACGGTCGAGAGCTGGGGGGACTACTGTGGGCCAGAGCCCAAGTCCTATGCCACGAATACGCCTCGGCCCGTGGAGATCAACGATCTGGGCTCGCACCTCGTGTTCTCGAGTGGAGGCGGGCGCACCGATCGCTGCTGGTCCCCGAACCCGCGGATCGAGAGCGTGAGTGAGCTCATCGCGCCAGGTCGCTGGGAACGGGTATGCCAGACCCAGAAAGGCGATCCCAAGTTCGAGCGTGGCGAGTACTCCCTCGTGGCCAAGGGACAGGCTCTCCTCGAGTATAAAGCGATCTCTCGCTTCGACTGGACTCTGAAAGAAAGCCACTGCGTCGCGTTGCTCGATGAGCGTCGAACTTATGTGCGGGAAGGTTCCGAACCGGCGAGCGCACCAGAAAAACAGGAGAACACCGGCAGGGCCGAAGTCAAAGTCCATCAGAACACTCAGCCGGGCTGTGACAAGCCCGGAGCGCTCGCGCACTTCAATCTCACGCCTCGCAGGGTCGTGCTCGGTCCGGGCCAAAGGGCCTGCTTCAAGGTCACGGCTACGGATGCCAAAGGATGCGAAGTTCCGGTCAATGTCGCGTGGAGCGCCTCCCAGGACGGCGTAGCGGTCAGCGGGCTCGTGGCCCAAAACGGATGCTTTAGCGCTGGAGAAACAGCGGCCGACGCCGAGGGCACCTATGCCGTCACCGCCAAGTTCCAGGGCCGCAGCGACGAAGTGGAGGTCGTGGTGGCGTTCCCCGAGCTCGGCGAGTTGCTCGCGGCTCGGCTCAAGCCGCTGTCCGAGCCCCAGGCTCCGCCCAAGGCGGAACAACCCAGCCCCTCCACTGCTGCAGCGCTCCCACCGGCCTCTACGACAAACCCGGCCAAGGAGCCCGGGCCGGCGCTATGGATCGCCCTGGGCATTGCGCTTCTCATGGTTGCCGGTCTAGGAGTCACCTTGCTCCTGTTCCTTAAAAGGCGAGCCCAGTCCGCTGCGCAGGCCGAGGAAGACGCCGTCGAACAACCGGCCGCCGCGCGTGGCCCAACGCACGCGCCACCACCGGCCAAGAAGGCCTGCCCCTCGTGCGGCCGCACCTACGAAGCAGAGGCGAGCTTCTGTCCCCATGATCGCAGCCGCCTCATCGAGCTGCAGGCCTTCACCGACACCAGCACCTCGGCGCCAAGCCCAGCCTCGGGCATGATCTGCCCCCGTTGCCACCGCGGCTACGAAGCTGGCTCCCGCTTCTGCCCCCACGATGCTGAATCGCTCGTCGCCTACGGCGAATGGAAAGCCACGCGACGCTCCGAGGTGCCGCGGACGACCTGAACGCAGCGGACTTCACTCCATTGCCAACACTGCCCGGCAGGCAGGAAAGGTTGAGCAGCCCCAGAAGCACGAGCCAGGCCAGGGGCCTCGGCGAGCGGTGCGACACACCATTTGGCCCCCGCACTCGGGGCATCGCGGCGGAGGACGGCTCGGCAGATTATCCGACCGATCCGACCGATCCGACCGATCCGTCGGATCTTCTTGGGCTCGATTTCGCCTCGTGGCGCACCGCGCCGCGGCGAGCTGCTCGGTGTAGCCGCCTTCGTGGACAAACGCTTGCTCCAGGGCGCTGATCTGGCGATCGAGCAGGGTGTTGGCCTGGTGGATGAGGCACAAGAGGGCGTTGGCCACGACCGCGGGATCGACGTGCGTGAGCCAGGGCGCGTAGGGGCCAAAGCGCTGGGTGGGCTGGGAGAGATCCGACCGATCGGTCGGATCGGTCGGATCCGTCGGATCTTTCGGATCTTTCGGATCTTTCGAATCATTTTGCACTGCGCTCAGCGCCCTGACCCGCAGGGCGTGGGGGTGGTCCTTGGTCCACTGGGGAAGGGTGCGCTGGCGCAGGAAGTCCTCGTAGTCGAGGAGCAGCTCATCGAGGCTGGCGCGCGCGACGTTTACCAGGCGCAGCTCGGTCTGGCTCGATATCGCTGCGGCGCGGCTGCCCTCGGCGATGTTCTGGCGTCCGCTACGGGCTGCTTGGACCATCTGATCGACAGTGCGGGAACGCGAGCTCAAGAACCGCTGACAGAACAGGACCGTGGCGTCGTAGATGAGGGTCGCGGCTCGGAAGGAGCGCAGCTCGCGGTAGCCGCCCGAGGGCCGGAGTCTGGGTCGGTGCTCAGAGGTGCTCATGGGGAGTATCTCGGCCGAAAGATCCCAGAAGTTGCCAAAAAACTGCACCGAGCTGCAATTTTTTTCCCAAGGCCTGGGGCGCGAAAAAAAGTCGATCGGTCGGATCCGACCGATCCGACCGATCCGTCGGATCTTCCCCCAGTCGGATCCGACCGATCCGACCGATCCGTCGGATCTTCCCCAAAAAGAGTCAGTGCTTGCCGCGGCGCAGCTCTCCCTTGGGGAACGGCGCATCTTGCGGCAGAGGCTCGACCTGCCAAATTCCGCGGGCATAGGCCTTGATGGTCTCATCGCTCGAGAATCGCCCCATGTGGGCCACGTTTTGGATAGCCATGCGCATCCAACTGCGCTGATCTCGAAACACCTGGTCCACGCGGCGCTGGCACTCCCGGTAGGCGTCGAAGTCGGCGAGCACCAAGAAGGGATCATTGTGCAGAAGCAGCGTGTCCACCAGGGGCCAAAACGCGCTGGGGTCGCTGGGCAAGAGATGCCCCATGGCCACGGCATCCACCGCCTCCTTGAGCTGTGGATTCTCGTTGTAATAGCGCAGAGCGTCGTAACCTTGACGCCGAAGCTCCACCACCTGCGGCTCGGTGAGACCGAAGAGGAAGAAATTCTCCTCGCCAACGGCCTCGCGGATCTCGACGTTGGCGCCGTCCAGAGTGCCGATGGTCAGCGCGCCGTTCAATGCGAACTTCATGTTGCCCGTGCCTGAGGCCTCCATGCCGGCGGTGGAAATCTGCTCCGAGAGATCCGCCGCAGGAATCAGAACCTCAGCCAGAGAAACAGAATAGTTCGGCAGAAACACCACCTTGAGCCGGCCCTTCACCGCTGGGTCGTTGTTGATGGTGTCTGCCAAAACGTGCACCAAGCGAATAATGCGCTTGGCCACGTCGTAGCCTGGGGCTGCCTTGCCGGCGAAGAACACCGTGCGCGGTGCGCGGTCTGCTGCAACCCCGGCCTTGATATCGAGATAGAGCCGCAGCACATGGAGAGCGTTCATGTGCTGGCGCTTGTACTCGTGGATGCGCTTGGCCTGCACGTCGAACAGCGTCTCTGGGTCGATCCGGATTCCCAAATTTCGAACAACGTAAGTGGCAAGGAGTTCCTTGTTGCGCCGCTTGACCGCCCGGAACTTCTCCTGGAACGAGGAATCGCTGGAAAGCGGCGCGACCTTCTCGAGCTGGCGCAGATCCCGCGGCCATCCCGGCGCGACCTCGGACAACAGGGAGGCTAGGCCGTTATTGCACTCGAGCAACCAGCGCCGCGGCGTAATGCCGTTGGTCTTGTTGTTGAATTTGTCAGGCCACATTTCGGAAAAATCGCGCAAGAGCCTGTCGCGCACGATGTCGCTATGCAACCTCGAGACGCCATTGACCGAAAAGCTGCCGAGCACGGCGAGGTTGGCCATGCGCACCTTGCGCCCATCTCCTTCCTGAATGAGGGACATGCGCTGTACCTTGGCCTCATCGCCCGGAAAACGGCTTCGCACTTCTTCCAGAAAGCGGTGATTGAGCTCGAACAGAATCTGCATATGCCTGGGCAGAAGGTGGCTCAAGATCTCCACAGGCCATTGCTCGAGAGCCTCGGGCAACACCGTGTGGTTGGTGTAGGCCATGCAATGGCTCGTCACTGTCCAGGCCTCGTCCCAACCCATACCGTGTTCGTCCATGAGCAGGCGCAATAGCTCCACGACAGCGAGGGCCGGGTGGGTGTCGTTGAGCTGGAAGACCGCTTTCTCGTGGAGATTCGAGAGGCGCTCGTGCGTCTTGAGATGTCGCCGCAACGCATCCTGGAGCGTAGCCGAGACGAGGAAATACTCCTGCTTGAGCCTCAGCTCTTGACCAGCGCGCGTTTTGTCGTTGGGGTAGAGAACCCTCGAGATATTCTCTGAGGCGTTCTTGTCCTCCACGGCTTTGATGTAGTCGCCGCGGTTGAAATTGGCGAAATCGAACTCGCGGGAAGCCTTGCCAGACCACAGGCGCAGAGTATTGACCGTCTGGTTGCCAAAGCCCGGCACCGGCACGTCGTACGCCATGGCCACAACTTCCTGCGCGTCGACCCAATCGAATATCTCGCGGCCAGAAAAATCGCGCCGACACAGCACGCGTCCGTAGAACCGCACCGGAAAGATGAACTCAGGCCTCGGCAGCTCCCACGGGCAGCCGTACCGCAGCCAATTGTCTGGCCGCTCCATCTGCTCGCCGTTCTGGATGATCTGTCTAAAAATACCGTACTCGTATCGCAGGCCACAGCCCATGGCCGGCAGACCGAGCGTGGCCATGGAGTCGAGGAAACACGCCGCGAGCCTCCCGAGCCCGCCATTGCCCAGAGCTGCGTCCCATTCCTGCTCGATGAGGGTACCCAAGTCGAGGTCGTACTGAGCTAAAACCTTCTTGACCTCCTCGCGAATCCCCAGGCTGATCATGGCGCTGTCCAAGAGTCTTCCCACGAGGAACTCCATGGACAGGTAGTAGACGCGCTTGTCTTCATGCTTGTAGTATTTTTGCTGGGTTTTGTTCCAACGATCGAGCAAGCGGTCGCGCATGGTGAAAGCCAAGGCGCTGAAAAAGTCCTGCAGCGTCACTGAGAACTCGTCCTTGCCCAGGGTGTACTCCACATGGCCGCTAAAGCTTTGTTCGATAGCAGCCTCGTCCAGGCCCAGATCGCGCTGGGTCAGCTTACGCCAACTCTTGGGGTGAACGTTCATGAGCCCTCCAGTGCTTTTGCGCGGACCACGCACGAAACCGCGCAGGTTTTTCCTACAAAAATAAACTTCGAAACGTTCCTAATTGTTCTGCCGCTCTCCTCGAGCGTCAAACCGGCGTTTTTTTCTGAGCGAATAGAAAATCGGAGCTAAACTCATCACCGCATCCAAAGAGCAGTCAGCGAATTCCCCATTTCAAGGAATGGGGACCAGGGCACATTGTTGAAGAAAGCATGAGTCAAGGAGGAGAACCGACGATGCCGACCTACACCCCGAAGAATTGCGTGTTCGAAGCGACCCTGGCGTGCAACCTGCGCTGCCAGCACTGCGGCTCGAGGGCGGGCAAGGCGCGCGGCGACGAGCTATCGACCGCAGAGAGCTTGCGCGTGTTCGAGGAGCTCGCTGGCATCGGCTGCGAGCGAGTGACCATCTCAGGCGGAGAGCCCACCATGCGCCCGGACTGGCTGGAGCTCATCGCCGGCGCAAAAAAAGCCGGCATGCGCGTCGGGCTCATCACCAACGCACTGCTCTGGAACGTCGAAAACGCCAAGGCCGCCAGGGATGCGGGTCTGGCCGCCGTGGGCTTCAGCCTCGACGGCCTGCGGGAGGTGCACGACCGGGTGCGCGGCAAGGTCGGCCATTTCGAGCACATCATACGGGCCATGGACGCCAGCGTCGCGGCAGGCCTGCCCTGGGCCAGCGTCACCTTTATCAACTCCCTCAACCTCAGGCAGCTCGGCGACATGTACGAGCTGCTCGCCAACCACGGCGCCTTTGCCTGGCAGGTGCAGCTCGGCTCTGACATGGGCAACCTGCGGGAGCATCCAGATCTTCATCTGGACAAACGGAGCCTCCCAGCCCTCGAGAGCATTCTCGCGGACATCGTCCGGCGCGGCCGCATGCGCGTCGATATCGCCGACTCCATCGGTTACTACGGTCAGCACGAGGTGGCACTGCGCAGCAGCGTGCACAACGGACGCAAGAAGGCCGCGTTCGGCGGCTGCGGCGCCGGTGTGCGCGTCATCGGCATCGAGTCCAACGGCAACGTCAAGGGCTGCCTCTCCATCATGGCCGGCTACAACGAAGAGGGGAAGGACTACGTGGAGGGCAACGTACGCCAGAGGCCGCTCGCGGACATCTGGAACGACCCAAACGCCTTTGCCTACAATCGAAAGTGGAGCATCGAGCAGCTGCGCGGCTTTTGCCAGCAGTGCAAGCACGCCACCGTGTGTCGCGGCGGATGCCTGGGCAAACGGGTCGCCTCTGGCCAGCTCGGCGAGTACACCCAGTGCCTATACCGCATCGCCTGCGAGGACGCGCCAGCTCATCACAAGGTCGGTCACGCCGCAGCCGCGGCCCTGCTCGCTGGAACCCTCGTAGGCCTAGGGACCGGTTGCCCAGAGTCAGACGATCCGAATCCCAAGCCCACAGACACCACCACTGACACGAGCACCGATGCTCAGCCCGAGTACGGCATCCCAGACACCGACACCAATGTCGAAAAATACGGCATGCCAGACACGAGCACCGATCCCCAGACCGAGTACGGCATCCCAGACACCGACACCAATGTCGACACCAATGTCGAAAAATACGGCATGCCAGACACAAACACCGATCCTCAGCCCGAGTACGGCATCTCGGACACCGACACCAACGTGCTCGAATACGGAAGCCCAGAGCCCCCGGACCCCGACCTTCCGTAGTGCCTGTCTGCGCTGTTCCACACGTGAGATTCGACGTTACCAGCGCGCGATGAACGCGAGATCCGCGACATTTGTTTGCGTTGGGCCTGTGCACAGCAGGCAATCAAGGGCCTTGAGGGCAACGTTGGAATCGTTATTGGCGAGGCTCGCCCCAAGGTCGATGCCCAGGCGCATGGCTCTTTCGACGGTGCTTCCAGTGACGGCCGCGCCAGCAGCGTCGCACTGGCCATCGACCCCGTCTGTGGCAAGCGTGAGAACCGCGACGTCGGAAAGCCCTGCCAGATGAACCGCGGCGCGCAGGGCGAGCTCCTGGTTGCGGCCCCCCTTTCCACTTCCAGTGACGGAAACCGTGGTTTCTCCCGCGAGGATGTGCACAGCAGGGCGAGCAGTGTCGTCTTGGCTCATGACCCGCGCCATGGCCGCCACGCGCTCTGCGGCCTGCTCTACGTCTCCGACGAGAGGCCGTGGATCTACGCGTGCGACAAGGCCGAGCTGCCCGGCCCGCTTCGCCACAGCCGAAGCTGCCATGGGTCCGCTTCCGACCAGGCGATGTTCGAATTGGGCAGATAGCGCTGAACCCGGCTTCAACGTCTCGGGGATTTCCCCTCGGCTGCCGCGCTCGAGAAAATCCTGCACCGCGGGCAGCGCGCGGGCGAGGTCGAGCTTTCGCAGCACCTCGAGAGCGTCCGAGAAGGTCGTGGGATCAGCGCAGAGCGGTCCAGAACCGATGACCGCGGGATCATCGCCAACGACATCCGAGAGCAGCAAGGCGATTCCCTGGGAAGGCGCGGCGAGCTGTGCAAGGCCTCCACCGCCGAGGGAGAGGACATGGCGCCTGACGCAATTCATCTGTTCAATGGAGGCGCCGCACCGCAGCAACCTTTTGTTGAGCTCGACGATGTCGGCCAGTTGGAGCCCTGGCCTGGGCGCGGCGAGCAGGCTCGTGGCGCCGCCGGACAGAGCCAGAACAAGCCTGTCAGCGGTCCGAAGAGAGGTCACGGCCTCTGCCACGGCCTTGGCCGCGGCCACGCTGTGTTCGTCGGGCACTGGGTGGCTGCCTGGAACGAACCTGAGGCGCGACCCGCCGCTCTTTGGCGGCGCAATGGCGCACGGAAACACGACCACTCCTTGCGTCAAACGTGACCCGAGCACCTCCAGGACAGAGCCGGCCATGGGGATGGCCGCCTTTCCCGCGGCGATGAGAACCGTTCTTCCGCTGGTTTCGAGCTCATCGGCGCACAAACCACGGGCAACAGCAGCGGCCGGGTCCGCGGCTTCGATGGCGAAGTCCACCAGCCGGGCAAGCAGCTGGCGCCGCTGTTCCTCGAGGTCGGGGCAATTCAGGGCAGGAAAAGGCGTCAAGCAGCTCCGTAGGGGGGGCCCTTGCGGCCGCCGTGGGGATCGGTGCCGAGGTAGAACCATCGGCGCATTCCGTAGGCTGCGGCTTCGCGGCCCACCTCGAGAATCCGCCTGGGAATAAAGACCTTGGACTTTCCCTGTTCGCGAGGCTGACAGCGGAGCTGCGTGCCAGCCACGGTCAAACCTCGCTCCAGACCCCGCTGCACCAACTCGAAGCTGAAGAAAAAGCTATTGGCCAAGATCAGGGGTTCGATGGCTTTGGCCGGTTTCGACGGGAATATGTACAGACCCTCGAGCTCAAAGCGAACGTCTGCGACGATGCGCAGGTAGAGTCGGAACGCTCGACTCGTCACTTGTCTGGCGAGCGTTTCCCGGCGATTTTCGTAAACCGACAAGGCGATGTCTGCTCGGTCGAGCAAGGGCAGCAGTTTACCGATCTCGGTCGCTGGGATCTGGCCGTCGGCGGCGTTGAATAGGAAGAAATCTTTGGTCGCTCGTTGAATGCCAGTGCGGATCCCGCGGCCCATTCCGTAGTTGCGTTCATGCTGGACGAGTCGCACCTGTGGATACTGCTCGGCATAACTCCTCGCCACAGAGGCGGTGCCGTCTGTGGAACCGTCGTCGACCACAATAATCTCGTAGTCCTCAAGGCGCTCGCGGCAGAACGCGAGCGTCTCCTCGATCACGCCGGCCAGGCTGCGTTCCTCGTTGTAAGCCAAAAGCGCGATGGAAAGTGAAAGGTTGGGCATGGGCTCCTCTTTTTTTAGGAAGCGCGGCTTTGGTCTCGACCAGCAGCCTCGAAAACGCACTATAGCGCTCCCCATGGGCGAGGTCAGTAAACGTGCTACCGTTTCTTCTTGTTTGAACAGAGCAGAAATGATCGACGAGGCATGCGATGATGACCCCACCTCTCGACCTATTGTCCTTGCGAGGCACGGCTGCGGAGCGCGCGTTTCGTCTCGCTCACGGCCTCGACCTCAAGCTCGAAGCAGCCCAACAGAACGGTTGCACCGCGGAGCAAACCCTGTGTGCAGTGGCTCCATGGCTATTGGGCGAGCTCAACGCCGTCGGCCTGGCCGTTGCCCTGACTCGCCCTAACGGCGCCAACGAGCTTTGGAGCTACGGGCAGCAGCAGGAGGAGTTGCGCGCGCACCTCGTCGCTCACGGGGTCGACACTCGGCCCGGTATTGCGCAGGTGCCCCTCGTGCTGCACGACGAAATCATCGGCTGGCTGGCCGGAGCGTTCGAAAGCGACCCTGGCGAGCCTGGCCCAGCCGTGCTCCTCGAGGTGGCGGGACAGGAGCTCGACAATCTCTTGTTCGAGTATCGCCGCGCCGCCATTCGCCACGATCAGGTCATCGAGGTGAGCCGCAGGCTCAAGGGCCATGTTCTCGACGCCGCGTTGGACGAGACCGCCGCCTACCTCTCGAAAGAGCTTGGCGCCTCATCGCTGGCCATCGTCTTTTGCGAACACTCTGGGAAGGCCATGCGGCGGTGCTGCAGATTATACGAGCAGGGCCGGCTCGCACAGCGCGCAATGCCTGGGGACGCAACGCCTTTGGGCGAGATGTGCGCCTCGTCGAACCCGTTGAGCCTCGATGACGTGTTGCGAGGCACCGGAATGGCTGGCGAAGCAAAGGCAGCGGCGGTCATTCCGTCGGGATTGTCGGAGCCTGTGGAGCAAGGGCTCGTCGTGGCCGTTGGATCGACGCGCCTCTCGACGTGCGGCGGCAATGATCTGCTCCAGCACTTTGCCGAAGTCTTTGGCCAGAGGCTCGTCGATTACCACAAGGACCGGCGCTATCTCGAAGCGTTCTTTTCCCCCGAGGTGGTGTCGCGTTTGTTGTCCTTCTCCGACTACTATGAGAGGTTCCTTCATTCGCGAGTCCGAGACATCGCGTTCCTTTATACGGATATTGTCTCCTTTACCAAAATCAGCGAACAGGTTCTCAGTGGACCAGAAGAGGTGGGCGAGCTCGTCAACTTCTGGTCCGAGGGCGCTGTGCGCATCCTGCATCGCCATGGCGGCGTCTTCGACAAAATGGTGGGCGACTGCGTCATCGGCCTGTTCGGCACGCCGTTCGACGACCTCGGCGGCCCGGACATCGCAGCCGCGGCAGTCGAGGCGGCTATCGAGATAAACGACTACACAACTGCACTGGCCGGCCTGCCTCTCATCGAAAGGATCCGGTCCAGCAGCGTCGTCCCAGGCCTCGGTGTGGCAACAGGCGTCAATTTTGGCAAGGCCACGGTGGGCACCTTTGGACCCAATGGGGATTTCACGGCCTTTGGTCGAGAGATGAACAACACCGCACGGCTCCAGGGCATCGCCAGGTTCGGGGAGGTGCTCGTCATGGACAGCGTCCGGCAGGTCCTCGAGGACGCCGCTCACCCACTGCTTTCCACT